>JBFWOK010000153.1:0-16637 GCA_050250555.1 Limisphaerales bacterium | reverse complement strand
AGTCTCGCCTGGATGATTCGCTCGTGGGTGAGACCGACGCAGTCAATCGACACCACCGCGACCACCGTGTCCCGATGCCGGAACGCCAGCGCCCGCGCCCAAAGCGGGTCCTGGATCCCTTGCGCCGGACGGTTGATATGGAACCCACCCAGCCAGACGAAATCAAAGGTCCCGTTCCCGTTCCGGTCCTCCCACGTGTCCCCCTTTTCCGGTTCGAACCGGCTGTTGCCGTCGACGTCCCGCCACGGATCGAAATCCTCGAGGCGCGGCGTGATGTCCCGCGTCGCCACACCCACCTCCAGCGGAGCGGCCGACTCGGACGCGGGCCCCGAGATGAACTCCGCGTCCGCCCGGTAATCTCGGAACGGTCCCGCCATGCGGTCGCGCACCCAGACGGCTCCGATGACCACCAGGAGCGCGGCACACAGTCCCAACCCGCCAAAAACCGGATGTCGCCTGAAGAAGGAGGTCATTGGATGATTCCCAGCTCCGCCACGCTCACCTCACTCGGCGGCCATTCGATAGACCAACGCGCGAGCCTCGCCGGAGTCGTGGCGAAAGACGACCCGCCCCGCCGAATCCGCGAGGGCCCGGCCGACGGCGATCCACTTCCGGAGGTCGTCGGACGCCTCGAGTCGGTAGGCGCTTCCCGCGACGCCCGCGCCCGTCACGACGACGGGTCCCGGCAACGGGCCCTCCGCCTCGAACGTCAGCACCAGTTCCTCGGCGCGAAACACCACGTTGGTCGCATCCGTGACGAGCGGAATCTGAACCAGCCTCGGGACATATCCCGCCCCCCCACCCGCGATCGCCACGGTGTAGAATCCCGCGGGCAACGGACCGAACCAGAACACCCCCAACGCGTCCGTGGTATCCCGTAGGTCCCCCACCTCGACCACCACCCCGGGAATCCCCTGATCCCCGGAGCCCGCGAGAACCCGTCCCTGAATCGAATACCTCGACGCCGCGGATTCCATCGCCCCCATGTCGGGGCCCAAGCCGGCCGGCCGCGCGAGACCGCGCTGATCGTCGGCGACCGATCGTTCGCGATCCGCGGCGTCCAAGGCGGCGCTCGACGCCGCGAGCAGAAAGCCGGGCGTCGTTCCCGCGGTCCAAACCTTAAATTCCGTGAAGCCCGGATCCGCGTGGTAGACCGAACCCGTCACCGTGCGACCCGATCCCTGGTCGGAGAAGAGGTTGTACCCAAGATCCAGGACTCCCCCGCTGAGCGTGGGGACATCGACGGGCGCGACGACGATGGAATTGACCAGGGACACCGTGGCGCGATCCGCCTCGATCCCGCTTCCCGTCGCCCGGCCGCCGGATCCGTCGGTTCCCGGAAACCCGGAACCGCTGGCCCCCCCCGGACCCCCGGTCACGGCATTCCAGGCGAGGGTCACATGGGTGAGATCGAGAATGCCGCGCGCGTGGATCGCGCCGCCGACACCGTCGCCTCCGTTCCCTCCGCGGCCCGCCGTGAACTGGCCGACCGCCCCATCCCCGCCATCCCCGCCCGTCACCGCGTTGGTCACGAAGCTGGTATTGATCACCACACCCGTGGACCACGACGCGAGGGCCCCGCCCCACGCATGTCCCCCCGTCGGGCCGTCGAGGCCGATGTTGAAGAAAGGGGCCCCGGCGGGTGCCGCCTTTCCGGCGGTCACGGAATTCGTCGCGAACGAGCTCTGGACCAACTGCAACCACCCTTCCGTGTGAATGGCGCCGCCAGCGGCGGAGGCGCCTGGCGCGCCCTGGCCGCTCCCCAGGAAAGAACTGTCGGAGCCCCCGTTTCCGCCGTCGCCGGCGAGGGCCGTGTTGTTCGCGAACAGCGTGCCGGTCACCGTCAGCCGACTTCCCGCCGCGCCATGAATCGCCCCTCCATACGCCACCGCGCCCGGCGCGCCGTCGCCGCCGATTCCGTTCGCCCAGGCGCCGGTTCCCCCGTCGCCACCATCCCCGCCGCGGCCGCCCACCGCCGAATTCGACGAGAAGATGCAATTGACGAACGTCGCGTCGCCGGCATTGAACACCGCGCCACCCAGACCCGGAGTGCCCGTCGTCCCGCCTTCGCCATTCCCGCCCACTCCAAACCGGTTCTCACCCGCCCTGCCCTCCGCGCCCGCGTCCCCCGCCGCCTTGCAGGCCGCGAAGACGACGTTGGAGGCGACGAGGATCCCATCGTTGCGCACGCCTCCCCCGTTCGTCGAAAGCCCTTCGCGGATGACGCAATTCCGGATTTCGAACCGGATCCCAGGCAGCACATGAAACGGACGCCTCGCGGTTCCACCGGAAAGGGTCGCCAGCCGGCCTCCGTCGACGGCGCCCTCCACGAGGGTGTCCGCGGCGATCAGAATCGGAATCTCCAGGGTCAGCGTCTCGGGAAACGTGAGGCGAACCGTGCCTCCCCCCAGAAGCGCCTGGAGCAGCGCCGTCGTGGTGGCTTCCGTCACGGTCCCCTCGCCCCGGGCGTCAACGGGACGGAATCCGATCCAGGCCGCCGCCATGACGAGGACCGTCGTGATCCAGGGCCCAACGCGACTCCGCGAGCCCGCGGGCCGGGACTTCGGCACCCAGGGTCGCTTCAACGAAGCATCCTGTCGGACGTCAGACATAGGAAGCCACGACCTCGATCTCGACCAGGGCGCCCTTGGGAAGCGCGGACACCTGCACCGTGGACCGAGCGGGGTAGTCGCGGTCAAAAAACCGCTGGTAAACCTCATTCATCGCCGCGAACTCCGAGAGCTGCGTCATGAACACCGTCGCTTTGACGACGTGGGCGAACCCGAGTCCCTGATCGGTGAGGATCACCCGGACGTTCTCGAGGACCCTTTCCGTCTGGGCTCGGACATCCCCCGCGACGAGCTGACCGGTTGCCGGATCGAGCGGGATCTGGCCGGAACAGAAGAGAAGGTCGCCGGAGCGGACCGCGTGATTGTACGGGCCCACCGCCGCGGCGGCGCCGGCTGGACGAATGATGGTCTTCATGGGTTCAACGGAACCGGTCGGACTCGGGAAGTTCAGGAAAGTTCACTTCTTCTCCTCGTACCAAGCCATCTGGATGGCTTCCAGAACGCCCTCGGTGGACGCGTCCGGCGCATCGGCAAAGTCCTCCAGCTCGCACACCATCTTGTGGAGCTTCGGGAAACTCAGCCTCAGGGGATCCAGGTCCGGATACTTGTCCATCAGGGCCCAGGCGATTTCGTCGGAATCCTTCCAGGTCATTTTCATGGCTGATCGTCTTGGTAGGGCGGGCGGGGCCGGGCGTCAAATCGCGCGGATCAGCGCTGGCGGTCCCGCTTGCGACGGCTTCCCTTGTCGGACGAGGTCGCGGATTCGGGGACCGCGTTGGTGTTCGACGGGACCACGCCGAGGCGCTCGGCCATCTCGGCCTCGTCCTTCTGGAACTCCCGCGCGGTCGCCGCGGCATGGGGCAGTGTCCGGCGCTCGACTTCGGCCAGCTTGGATGCCTCCTCCGGGGTGTTCAGGATGGTCGGTCGGATGAGCACGATCAGCTCCGAGCGCTGCTTGAAGTCGCTCTTGCTTCGGAACGCCCACCCCAGTAGCGGAAGGTCCTTCAACCAGGGGACGCCGCTCGTCGAATCCGTGCGGCGATCCGTGATGAAGCCGCCCAGAATCACCGGCTCACGATCGCGAATCGAGAGCACCGCGCTCGCCGAGCGCGTCCGAATCGTCGGGATCTCGTCCTGCCCGATCTTGGTCGTTGGTCCCAGCTGATCGATGACTTGCTCGACTTCGAGCGTCACCAGGCCGTCCGGCGTGATGTACGGCGTCACGCTCAGCCGGGTGGTCACCGCCTTCTCCTGGTAGGTCGTGTACGGCGTGAACCCACCGCCGATCCCGCCAAAGGCGTTCTGACTGGTCTGCGGATACGGCACGGTGTCGCCGATCTCGAAATGGGCCTGTTGCGCGTGCGTGGTCTGAATGCGCGGGCGCGCCAGAACCCGGGCGCGGCTGTCCGTGGCCAACGCCTGGACCGCCACCGCGAATTCGTTGTTGTACTGGCCGAAGTAGCTGAATCCCGACGGGAACAGCGCGGAGATGAGGTTCGTCGCGATGCTCGCGTCGTTGATCGAGCCACCGGTTCCGGTCCAGTTCCCGAATTGCTTCGGATTCTGGACCATGCTGACTCCGATGTCCTTTCCGCTCTCCAGCCCGACTTCGAGGATGATCGATTCGATCAGGACCTGGGCGAGGAGCGTGTCGATCTTCGCCACGATGTTCGTCAGCATCTTGAAGTCCTCCTTGTTCGCGTACACGAGCAGGGAATTCGAGCGCATGTCCGGAATGATCCGGGCGTCCTCAAGAAGGTTGTACTGGGCGCCGCCGGTCGCCGCCGAGCTCACCGACCGAAGCCGGTCCGCGAACGAACTCCGGGCCGCCCCGGGGGACGTCATCCCGGTGCGCGAACCGGCCGCGCCGAGGGTCGACTGCTGCGGAGTGAAGGGGCTCGTCGTGCCTCCGACGCCCCCCACTCCGGTCCGTGAAGTGCCCGATTGAAAGCCGCTCGCCCGCGTCGACCGGCTGGAACTGCCCAGGCTGCCGCCGCCACCCTGGCCGGTCACCACGCTGCTGAGCGTGTCGTAGATCTCGTCCACCTTGCCGTAGCGGATCGGGATCACCTCCAGCTTGTAGTCGAGCTCGACCGTGACATCGAGTTCCTTGATGAGTTCGACCATCCGTTTCACGTTCGCCGCCATGTCCCGCAGGATGAAAAAATTCTGGTCGTCGAACACGAGCACGGGATTCGCCACCTTCGTGGACGCGAACTGCTGCACCGCCTGCGCGATGTCCCCCGGCTTCACCTGGGTGACCTTCACGAGCTTGGTGACGAACTGCCCCAGTTCCGAAAACTGTTCGGCCGGCTGATCGGACGCTGGCGAACCTTCCAGCACCGCCTGCTGGCTCGGAACCACCTTCACGAATTTTTCGCCCACCGGCAGGACCGAGATGCCGTTCAACGCCAGAACCGCGTTGAGCGCCTCGATCGCCTCCTCCCGCGTGAGGTCCGTGAATTTCAGATTGATCGGCCCGCCCGCCAGCGTCGCCGGACGCAGAAGCACGCGCCGAACCAGCCCGGCGTAAAGGTCCAACGCCGTCTCCAGCGGCGCGCCCGGAAAGTTCAGCGTCACGAGGTCGCCTTCCTCGAGCTTGGCCGCATCCTCCGGCGTCAATCCCACATCCATCTCTTCGTCGTCTCCCACGCCTCCCACGCCGCCCGGCCCGCCCGCGCCGCCCGCGCCCGGAGCCCCTCCGGGCACCGCGCCCGCCACCGGCGGAAAAACGCCGCCCGCGGGCCTCGTCGGCGACGGAACCGCGGACGTTCGGATTCGGGAGGGAAGCGTGGACACGGAGTTCGAGAACCGCGCCGCCGCCGCGGCGCGCGCGGCCGCCACGCCGGCCGTGGGCGGCGGAATGGTCTTCACGGGGACGGGAAACTGAACGGGCTCGGGGACCGGCGTCGGGACGGGCTGGGGATCGACGGGTGTGGCGACGGGAACGGGAGTCGTCGCGGCGGCGGGGTCCGGAAGGGCGTCACGCTCGGCGGCCAGCGCCGCGGCGGCTTCCTCCGAAGTGAGCCGCGCGGGCGCTTCGGTTTCGGCTTCGGACGGGGCCGGGTTCTCGGGCTCCTCGCCCGGCGCCTGCGCCCAAACCCACGCGCCCGTGAGGGCCCCGGCCAGCGCCACCGCGAGCAGGAGCCATCCCGGGGGCCTTCGGAGTTTCTGAGAGATTGCGTTCATGTGAGGTCTGGATCGGAAGGGGGTTGGGGTCTCGGCCTCGGCCTCGGCGCGGGTTTCATCGGACCGGGACGGCGGTGCTTCGGATGGCATTGGTCCGGGGCCCGGTCGCGGGCCCGGTTCCGGTCGTCGAAGCGGACGCCCCGGCAGGGGTGTTGGTGGCGGGTTTCTGGACGCTGGCCACGAGTTTCATGTTGCCGATCAGGTTCGTCCGCCCGCGAGTGCGGGAGTCGAAGTTGCCCGGCGTGAGGGTGAGTTCCTTGACCCGGATGGTGGAGTTGCTGGAACCGACCCGGTGCAGGAATTCGACGAACTGCTGTTCGGTACCCCCCGCGCCCTGAAGCGTGATCCCAATGGCTTCGAAAAAGGCGTTGGTGTTCTGGCCGCCGCGCTCCGGCAGAACCTCCCCCCATCGCGGCACCATCAGCCCCACCTCGCGGGCCAAACGTTCCATGTCGCTCCGGAACGCGATCCGCTCCTCGCCCACGGGCAGGACCGAACCTTCGGCCTTCAGTTTGCGGAGCAGGACCTCGTACGTCGGCCGGCGCGCGATCTCCTGCTCGAAGATCTTCTTCCTCCGTTCCATGGACGCGATGTCGTCGCTGACGGTCTTGAAGTCGTTGAATCGCGGCCACACCACCCAGTAGTTGATCACCAGGAACGCCACCACCATCACACCCACGACGAGGCGGCGTTCGGACGGCGTGAGGTTGAGGCGGTCGAACAGTTTGAGCATCGGTTCAGATCTCCGACCGCTGAAGGCGGCAGTTGAAACTCCACTGGGTCATCGGGACACCCTGAACCACGCGCCGCGCCGTCGGACGCAGCTGAACATCGCTGAAAACCAAGTTGCCCCCGATGGTCTTCACCTTGAGCGCCTTCCAGAAATCCGTGATCCGACCGTCCTGGTCGGTCGGCACCGTCCCCTCGATCTGAAGCGATTGGCCTCCCGAAAACGCCAGCTTTTCCAGGGCCAACCCATCCGGCATCACCTCCACCGCCGCCAGCCAGCAATCGAGCGCGGCGTACCGAAGGTTGACCGTCTCCTGCATCACCTGCGCCTGGGCCTTCAACCGGAGCGCCTCCATGTAGTCCCGGTTCAGTTGCGCCACGACGTCGGCCAGACCGGATTGCCGGTACTTCTGGACCTCCACCACGCCGAAATAGATCAGGACGCCGACCAGGTACGCGCCCAGAACCGCCACCAGCCCCCCCATCCAGAGCCGGTCCGTGAACTGTTGCTTGTAGCGGACCTGAAACTCCGACGGCAACAGATTGGCGCGCGGTTCCCCCGCGAACGTCCGCATCACCCCGGCCCGCGCCAACTCCGCTTCGGGAGGACTCGTGATCACCTCCACCGACGAGCCCAATTCAGCCTCGATCGACTCCTTCATCGCCGCCGCGGTCTCGGGGTCCGTCACCAGATGCACATCGCCGAGACCGGAACTCCAGCCCTCCACCTCGCCCGCCCACGCCAGTCGGTTCAGTTCGACGACCAACTGCCGCGCCCCCTCGGGCCCGTCCGCGACATGCACCACGCTGAGGGAACACAGCGAACCACTTCTCACCCACCCGATGAGACTGTCCCGGCGACCCCCCATCCGGCTCAAAAACACATAGGCGCCGTCCCCGGCGAACCGCGTTCCCGCCACCAACTGGAGTATCGGCGACTCCACCCGGTCCGCATCGCAGCCCCGACGTTCCAGCCGCGCCAGCAGGCCTTCCACGCCACTCCGTTCCGCGACCAGCAACAACAGCGAGATGCCCGCGGCCGAGGCTCCCGAACCCGGTAGGATCTCCCAGGCCCAGACCACCTGCGCGACCGGCAGCGGCGACAGCTTCTCGATCTGCAATTCCAGCATCGCCGGGATCTCGGACGGATCGTCGGTCGGGAGATGAACGAGCTGCAGGAAGACGGGCTGATCCGCCAGCCACGCGATGTTCATCGAGGGCCGGACCAGCTGGGCCCATCCCTTGCCGACGACCTTGGGAGGGAGCGTCTCCTCCGCGGAGACTTCCGTCGATGCGATGGGTCGCGCGTCGGGCCGGGCGAAGGACCACAACCGGGTCCTTCCCGCGACGTCCATCACGACGTTGCAGTTGTTCAGCCTGGGAGTCTTGGTTGCCCGTGCCATGGGATGCGCGCCGCCGATCGTCAGTCTTTAACGAATCTCCACGAACGGCCGTTCAGCGTTCAGCAATCAGCGTTCAGTTCCGACCGTCTTCGATCAGGGCGGTCATGTGTTCCTCCGTCTGGGTGACCCGCAGGACCTCCTCGATCGTCGTCACCCCCGCCTTCACCTTGTTCCAGCCATCCGTCCGAAGGGTCCGCATGCCGGCCTCCATCGCGCGCTGGGCGATCGTCGTGGCCGGCGAACGGTTCATGATCAGCGGGCGCACCGCCTCGCTCACCACGAGCAGCTCGTAGATCCCCATCCGGCCCTGGTAACCCAGTTCGCGGCACAACTCGCAGCCGGCCCCTTTCCAAAACCGCGCCTCCCCGATCTCGGCCTCGGGGAATCCGATGCGACGGAGGTACGCGGCGTCCACGGGTTGTTCGACCTTGCAGTGCTTGCAGATCGTGCGGACGAGGCGCTGCGCGAGGACCGCCTCCACCGACGACGCCACGAGGAACGGTTCGATCCCCATGTCGATCAGACGGGTGAACGCGCTCGGCGCATCGTTGGTGTGGAGCGTGCTGAAAACCAGATGCCCCGTCAGCGCGGCGCGGATCGCGATCTCCGCCGTCTCCTGGTCGCGAATTTCGCCGACCATCACGACATTGGGGTCCTGCCGGAGGATGTGCCGGAGACCCATCGCGAACGTGAGCCCGATCTCGGAGCGCACCGCGATCTGGTTGATCCCCTTCAACTCGTACTCGACCGGCTCCTCGATCGTGATGATCCGCTTGTGGACGGAATTGATCGTGCTGAGGAACGCGTAGAGCGACGTCGATTTCCCGGATCCCGTGGGCCCCGTCACCAGCACGATTCCGTGCGGCTTGATGATGAGTTCGCGAAGCGCCGATTCGTCCGCCGGCGCATAGCCGAGCTTCTCCAGCGTCAGGAAGATCTTCCCACGGGTCAGCAAACGGAGGGAAACGCTCTCGCCCCAGACCGTCGGAACCGTCGAGACGCGGATATCCAGTTCCTCGCCCTTGATCCGGACGTTGATGCGGCCGTCCTGGGGCAGCCGCTTCTCGGAGATGTTCATCCCGCTCATCACCTTGATGCGCGAGATGATCGCCGCCTGGAAACGCTTCAACTGCGGCGGCATCGGGGTCTGGTGCAGGATGCCGTCAATCCGATACCGGATCCGCAGTTCATCCTCCGCCGGCTCGAAATGGATGTCCGTCGCCCGATCCTTGAACGCCTCCCAGATGATCTGGTTGACGAACTTGATGACGCTCGCGTCCTGGTCGGATTCCGTGATTTCCCGGTCCCCGGTCACGTCGAGGTCGATCGGTTCGTCCTCGGCCATTCCGTCCAGCGTCTCGGCTCCGACGCCGTAATACCGCTTGAGCGCCTTCTCGACTTCGGCCCGGGGCGCGAGGGCGAACTCGACCGGTCCCTGGGCCTCGAACTGAACCGCGTTCAGCATCGCCGCGTCGAACGGGTCGCTCACCGCCACCTGGAGCACACCGCCCTCCATCCGGGTGGGAAACACCACGTACTGAAAGGCCACCTTGGTGGAGACCTTCTTCTGCGCCTCCGGACTGGGAGGCAATCGCGCCAGATCGACGAAGGCCCAGCCCATTTCCGCCGCGAGTTTCTGAAGGCTCTGATCCTCCGAATACCCAGCCTCCCGCCCCAGGAACGCCAGCAGCGTCTCCTGGTTGCCATTCTCACGCGAAGCCTTCCACGAGGCCTTGCGCGACTCGAACTGCCCAGGCGGCGCGATACCCGCCGAAGACAGGATTTCTTTGACCGAACGGATGGCCATGACAAGGCAGGCGAAGCTGCCACACCGTTCAACAAGCGCACAGAACTAAAGTTGCGGCTGGGAATCATGGAATCACGCAATCACGCCCACTCCCACAAGATCTCCGTCCTCATCACCGACGGTGAGAACGTCGAACGCCTCGATGGTTTGAACCGGGATTCTCTCACGGAGGCACTGAGACACGGAGATCCGAGGACGGATTCCTTCCACCCCTCTCCACCAACCCACCAGGCCGCGCGTTGAACTCGGGTCGAGCTTGCCGACCGGTCGCTCGCCCTCAAATTGCCAGGGTGCGCCCCAAGGGACCCCAACCCGCGGCCGTGGCCCGCCTTCAGATCGCCAGCGGGCTCGCCGTGGCCGCGATCGGATGGCTCGCCCCCCGACTCCTGCCGCTCGAACCGGTCTGGACCGCGATCGAAGGGCCGCTCGTGGCCGCCGGCCTTCTCCTGGCCGTCACAGCCGGCGTCATCCGCAGGCTGCGCATCCCCCTCCGGATCGTCATGGGCTGCGGGGTGGCCCTCTGGGTGCTTCTCGGTTCCCTCGGCCTCGCGGAGGTGATTCTTCGAGCGATCGACTTCGATTTCCGCGGCGAGGAGGCCGCGCTGAAAAAGCTGCCCCCGTTCTACCGCGAACCACGCGAACCCTCCGGCACGGTCTATTTTCGACGCCACGGACCCGAGACCTGGACGGGCCAACCCATTCGCGCCTGGCTCCAGCGCATGGGAAGCCCCGCCGAAGCCGCCTACGTCGACGAACCCGCGATCACCGCCCGGTACACTGCGCTTGGATTCCGCCCGGACTCCGGGCCGCCCAACTGGGAGATCGCCATCGCGGGGGATTCGTTCGTCGAGCTCGGCTGCCTCGACGACGCCGATCTCTTCACCACCCGGCTGGCCGAGGATTCAGGACGGGGAGTCCGCAACCTGGGCGCGAGCAACACCGGCCCCATGACCCATCTCCATTACCTCGAAGCCTACGGGGTCTCTCCAGCGCTCCGCTGCGCCATCATCGTCTTCTACGAGGGCAACGACCTTCAGGACCTGGCCTGGGAACGACGCGCCCTGGAGCATCACGCCCGAACCGGCAAGCGCGGGTATCGGACCGTCCAACGCCAGTCCTCCCTGATCGGCGCCGCCTACGAAGCCTGGCATCGGCCGCCAGCCGCCCAGTCCCCCGAGGAACTGCCGATGCCAATCCACACCGTCCGAACCCGAAACGGCCCCGTCCCCGTGACCCTTGAACCCGTGGCCCCGCACCCGGCCGATCTCGATCCCGCTGTGGTCGCGGCCTGGAACGAATTTCTCAGGCGATTCCTGGACTTCGGCCGACGTCACCGCGTCGAAATCCGCCTCGCCTACATGCCGTGCAAAGCCCGCGCCCTCCATGGCGCCCTCGAACCCGCAAGCTCCGAGGAGCACAGGATCGAGCCCTGGGTCCCCACCCCGCTGCCGGAATGGGTCCGCGAATCATGCCGAGCCCACGGGGTCCCCATCATCGATCTCACTCCCGCCCTCCGGCGGGCCGTCCTCGTCGACGGCGAATGCCCCTTCAATCCCTTGCTGGAAACCCACCTCAACGCGAAGGGCTCCGCCATCGTCGCCCGTGAACTGGCGGGCCGACTGGTTCCCTGATCCTGATCGCTTCATTCCACCGGGTAACCACGCCAGGCCCAGACCAGCGTGTCGGCCAGGGTCTGTTCGAAGACGCGCCGATCGCAATGGCGCGATTCCTTGCTGAACACGTAGCGGTAGACGTAGCCCTTCGACTTGAGAACCGCCGCCGTGCGCTCATTGGCCATCACCCAGTTCCGATGCGACTCCTCGGGCCTCCCCGCCCCGTTGTCCTGGTCCGAGACGTGGGTGAAGATGCGGAGCGGCTTTCGCTCGCTGTTCTCGATCAGCTTCATGCCCGAGTGATACTCCCACGCGCCGAACGGATAGAACGCCTCCTCGGGCGCATCGTCGTCCTGCTGGTCCACGAAGGTTCCCGAGTACGTGATCAGCCGGCGGAACAGGTCCGGGCGAAACCAACCCATCGTCAGGGCCGCCGCGCCACCGGAGCTGCAACCCATCGTGGCCCGTCCCCAGGGATCCCCGGTGAAGGTCAGCTTCGGGTAGGCCAGCCGGATTTCGGAGTTGTTCAACACCGCCGGCAACACCTCCTCGTGGATGAACCTCGCGAACCGGTCCGACATCGTGTCGTACTCGAGCCCGCGCTCGCTTCCCTTGCTGTCGTTGCCGCCGTTCTCGACCGCGATCGTGACAAACGCCGGAAGACGCCGCTCGGGATCCTTGGAGATCGTGAGGTTGTCCAAGGCGTTGCGCACGAGATCCAGCCGGCTCGGCCCGTCGTGCGTCACCAGGATTGGAGCCGGCGTGCCATCGCGGTAGGCCGCGGGAACGTAGACAAAGATCTTCCGCTCCGTCCGCACCGGCTTTCTCGCATCGAGCGTCGTGTCGTCACCCCGGAAGATCCGGCTGGCCGCGAGCGGCATCGTGAATTCAAAGGATTTCCCCTTCGGATTCCCGCGATCGGTCAGATCTGGATCGATCGCGTACTCGGGACCGACGACGTGATCGCCGTCGCCGGCGGAAGCGGGATTCATGGGATCGGTCGCCGTTGCAAAACCGGCTTGGGAACCCAGGGCAAGTCCGAGAACACCTAGGGAAACCCAGGCGGAAAAATCGTTCAGGCGCATGGACGCCCGTTGAACCACCGGAATCGCGGGGAAACAAGCCGCAATTCGCCGCCCCTCCAGTCATCGCGCCTCGGGATGGCGCCCGAGAATGGCGCGGAGCGAGTCCACGACCCCGGACTCCGACGCGGCCAGGTTTCGGGTCTCCAGGGGATCGGTCTCGTAGTCGTAGAGTTCCAGCTCCGCCGATTCCGCGGCCGCCCCGGGTTTCTTCCATTCCACGAGCCGATACCTGGCCGTTCGGATGGCGCGTCCCATGCGGTCCCCGCGCGGAAAGCAATGGTAGGCGTGATCGCGCACCGACGCCGCCGGATCCCGCAGCACGGGAACCAGACTCACCCCGTCGATCGGCTGGGGGCCCTTCGGAGCCGGCAACCCCGCGAGTTCGGCCAGCGTTGGGAAGACGTCCACCGTTTCCGCAAGCTGTCGCGTGACGGTTCCGGGCGAGGACACCCCCGGTGCGACGACAATCAACGGAATGCGATTCGCCTGCTCGTAGTTGGTGTGCTTCGTCCAGTAACCATGGTCGCCGAGGTGCCATCCGTGGTCGCCCCAGACGACCACGACCGTGTTCGTCGCCAGCCCCAGCCCGTTCAACTCCGCGAGAACCCGCCCGATCTGGGCGTCCACGAAACTGACGCAGGCGTAGTAGGCATGGATCAACTCCCGCTGGGCCTCCTCGCGCTTCAACCCATCCACCGTGAGCGGATCATAGTTCACGATTTCGCCGCCGGTTTTTCCGGCGAACCCCGGCGCTCCCTCGGGCGACGTCCGCACCGTCGGCAGGGGAAACGCCTTGGGATCGTGCAAATCAAAATACCGGCGCGGAGCCGTGAACGGCAGGTGGGGTTTGACGAAACCCAGGGCGATGAAAAAGGGCGTGTCCTTCCTCTCGGCGGCGGCCCTCAAGCGCCGGATCCCCTCGTCGGCGATCCGTCCGTCGGCGTAGGCGTTGTCCGCCACATCGGCGACCTCAATCGCCGAACCCCGGGGTAGCTTTCCGATTTCACCAAGCCGTTGGTTGGTGAAGTACGCCTCCTCGCGCGTCAACTGGCCGCCCGCGGAATGGATCGGATCGAGGTATTCGACCACCTTTTCGATCACCGAGGGAACACTCCACGACGCGGGATCGTCGTGGTTGCCATGGCCGGTGTGCAGGACCTTGCCGACCGCCTCCGCCCGATAGCCGTGCCGCATGAAATGCTGCGGCATCGTCACCGCATCGGGGACGGCGGTCCGGAAGTTCCGGGAAAGCCCGTAGACCCCGATCGAAGTCGATCGCGAGCCCAGCAGGAGATTGTTGCGGGACGGAGCGCAGACGGACTGGTTGCAGTACGCCCGCTCGAAGCGGAGGCCGGACGAGGCGAGACGGTCCAGGTTCGGCGATTTGGCCAGCGGATCGCCGTAGCAACCCAGGGCGGGCTTGAGGTCGTCGACGCACAGGAGAAGGACGTTGCGGGCTCCCGCGGGAGCGCCGCCAGCCACTGGCGGGAGCGTCCCCAGGGAGAGAACGACAAGGATCGGTGCAATGAAACGCGTCACGGGTCTCGGAGAATGGCCCGAACCCATTCCGCGGTCGATTCCACGTTTGGCCGCCCCGGGGGAAGCGCCGGCCATGGGCCGGTATTCCCGTTCCCAACCGCGCGCCGATCGCTACGTCGGCCGAACGGTCCGCCTCCCTACGAACACCCCAGGCTTTCGCCGCAGTTCAGGCACTTGTAGCAGGCGCCGCTGCGGACGGCGATGTGGCCGCAGTTCGGACAGGAAGGCGCGTCGCCCTGGTTCTGGAACGTCCCGGTGAGGAGCGATGCGCCGTGACGGACCGCGGCGGGCACGCGGGCCACCCGAAGGCCGTCGTCGGCCTTCACCGCCACCACGTCCGTGTCCGGAGTGCGGGGAAGATCACTGACCGGTCGATTCAGTTTTTTTTTGAGCTCGTCCTCGAGGCCGGGCATTTCGAGTTCCGGCTGGCTGGCCCCTTCGGGCGCGGTGGCTTCGCGGAACCCGGGCACGAACTGAATCGCCATCCAGCGGAACACGTAGTCGATGATCGATGACGCCTGCCGGATGTCCGGGTTGCGGGTGAAACCGCTGGGTTCGAAACGTTGATAAGCGAACTTCCGGACGAGCGTCTCGAACGGGACGCCGTACTGGAGCGTCATCGAGGTGAGGGCCCCGATGGTGTCCATCAGTCCGCCGATGGTGCTGCCCTCCTTCGCCATGGTGACGAAGAGTTCCCCCGGCTGGCCGTTCTCGTACAAACCGACGGTGAGGTAGCCCTCGTGGTCCGCGACGCTGAACTTGTGGGTCACGGCCCGGCGGGTCTCGGGCAGGCGCCTGCGGATCGGCTTCACCGATTCGTTCCTCAGGTGGGCCAGCTCCGCCTCGAGTTCCTTGACCCGCGCCGCGAATCCGTCGACCGACGGTTCGGCGACGGCTTCCCGGACGACGCCTTCATTGGTCTTTTTCGTGTTCAACGGCTGCGACCGCTTCGAGCCGTCGCGGTAGATCGCCACACACTTGAGCCCCATCCTCCACGCCTCCGTGTAGGCGTCACGGATGTCGCCGATGCTCGCCTCGTTCGGGAGGTTGACGGTCTTCGAAATCGCGCCGGAGATGAACGGCTGGGCGGCCGCCATCATTTTCAGGTGCGCCTTGTAGTGGATGCTTCGAACGCCGCGGAACGGCTTGAAGGCGCAGTCGAACACCGGCAGGTGCTCGGCCCGGAGGGGCGTCGGAATCACGGTCCCGTCGTCCTGCGACGCATCCTCGATGGTGTCGTGTTTCTCCACGTGGGCCACGATCGCGTCACATTCCGCCGGCGTGTAGCCCAGGCGGCGCAGGGCCTCCGGCACGGTCCGGTTCACGATCTTGAGCGTGCCGCCACCGGCGAGGACCTTGTACTTGATCAGCGCGATGTCCGGCTCGACCCCGGTGGTGTCGCAGTCCATCAGGAACGCGATGGTCCCGGTCGGCGCGAGAACGGTCACCTGCGCGTTGCGGTAGCCGACCTCCTCGCCGCGGTGCAGCGCGCGGTCCCAACAGCGCCGGGCCTCGTCCTTCAGGTAGTTGAACTCCATGCTCGGATGGATCTCCTCCACCGCGGTCCGGTGCTGCCGGATGACTTCGAGCATGGACCCGACGTTGTCCTTCGACTTCGGCTTGGACACGCCGGTGCACCGGGCGTCGCGATACCCGGGGAAGGCCCCGAGGATGGCGGAGATCTCGGCGCTCTGCTCGTAGGCGTGCCCCGTCATGATCGACGTGATGGCCCCCGCCAGCGCCCGGCCCTCGTCGGAGTCGTACGGAAGCCCGTAGCTCATGATCAGCGAACCCAGGTTCGCGTACCCCAATCCGAGCGTGCGATAGATGTGGGAGTTTTCGGCGATCGGGCCGGTCGGGTAGCTGGCGTTGTCGACGACGATCTCCTGCGCCGTGATGTAGATGCGGACCGCGGCCTTGAACCGTTCGACATCGAAGATGCCGTCCTCGCGCTTGAACTTCATGAGGTTCAGGGAGGCGAGGTTGCACGCCGTGTTGTTCAGGAAGACGTACTCGCTGCACGGATTGGTCGAATGGATCGGCTCGGTTCCCTTGCAGGTGTGCCACTTCTGGATCGCGCCGTCGTACTGGAGGCCCGGATCGCCGCAGATCCAGGTTCCCTCGGAGATCATGTCCAGGAGCTTCGAGGCGTCCTTCTTCTCCAGCGGCTTTCCGGTGGTCACCGACCGCGTCCACCATTCCTTGCCATCCCGCGCCGCCGCCATGAACTCGTCGCTCACCCGGACCGACAGGTTTTCGTTCTGGTACATCACCGAGCCGTAGGCGTCGCCGTTGAACGACCCGTCATACCCCTGCTCGATCAGCGCCCACGCCTTCTTCTCCTCCCGCATCTTCGCCGAGATGAACTCCTCGATGTCGCCGTGCCAGTCCCGCAGCGTGTTCATCTTCGCGGCGCGCCGGGTCTTGCCCCCGGACTTCACCACGTTCGCCACCTGGTCGTAGACCTTCAGGAAACTCATCGGCCCGCTCGGCCGCCCACCCCCCGACAGCTTCTCCTTCGAACTGCGGATGGGCGTGAGATCCGTGCCCGTCCCGGATCCGAACTTGAAGAGCATCGCCTCGCTGTAGGCCAGGTGCATGATGCTCTCCATGTTGTCGTCCACCGACTGGATGAAGCACGCCGACGACTGGGGATATTCGTACTGGGTCGACGCCCGCTCCGCGCGCCCGGTCTTCCGGTT
>JBFWOK010000152.1:0-16658 GCA_050250555.1 Limisphaerales bacterium | reverse complement strand
ATCGACTTCAGCGACGCCTCGATCAGGTCCCGGTACTTCTCGTCGACGTCCTGGTCGAGCCCGCGAACGTCCTTCACGAGTTTGCGGAGCGCCTTCAGATGGATGTCACGACTGTCGATTTTCTTGTCGATGATGACCCGGTCGAAGCGTTCCTTCGGCGGTTCCGCGATCAGTTTCTCGGCGAGCGCGATGTGCTCCTTCCCGGCGAAACCGAAACTGTAGATGATCCGCTTGACCTCGTTCTCGGCGTCCTCGATGCGCTTGGAGATTTCGACCTCCTGCTCGCTGGTCAGCAGCGGCACCTGCCCCATCTGCTTGAGGTACATCCGGACCGGATCGTCCAGAATGTCCAGGCGCGCCTTCTCGTCCTCCTCCTCGACTTCCGGCTGCTTGACCCGGTCGACCTCCGATTGGTCGACGATCTCGATCTCGAGATTGCGCAGCTTGATGTAGATCTCGTCGAGTTCCTCCGGCGTCACCATCCCGTCCGGGAGGGCGTCGTTGATGTCGTTGTAGGTCAGGTAGCCCTGCTCCTGGGCGAGTTTGACCAACTCCTTGACCTTCTCCTGGACATTGAACTCCCCGGGACGCGCCGCCGCCGAAGCCGAACCGGCGTCTTCCAGGCCGGCGGCATCCAATCGCTCGCCTCCACGTAGCATCGCCTGCGCCAGGGACGCCAACCCACCACCACCCGGCGGCTGCGGCACGACATTGGAGGCGGGCCTGGGAGCCGCCACTTCGGGCATCGGATGAGTCGGAGTCGGGGCGGCCTTGGAAGCTTTCGCGGACTTGGCCGGCGCCACTTTGCGCGCCACTTTGCGCGCCTTCGGTTTGGTCATACGGACGTGAATGGCTGAATGAGCAGCAAAAAGGAGGGCAACCATGTCGGGAGACATTGGCTCCGTCAAGGCGGTGATTCGGATAATTCAGGTCCTCGCGGAGAGGGGAAGGGCGAAGCCCTGGACCCATCCGATTCCAGCAAAGAATGTTACGTCCACCAAAACCCCGGGCCAAGCCGGTCGCCATAACCAAATCACCTAAGGAAAGGAAAGAGGCTCCGCGTGGAGCTCGGTGAATCAACGGCCCGTACCGGTCCTTCGCCACGGGATGCCCGCCGGGCGCACCCGCGGAAGAGCCTTCCACCCGGTCGATTCCCGGGTTGAACCTTTTCCCGCCTCCGGCATTCCACTCGGCGTCCATGCGACACGTGGCCCACTCCTCCGAAGCCCCCAGCCTGCCCGTCGAAGCGGCGCGGCGCGGAGACCCGGTCGCCTGGGACGCGCTCCTTCACCGGTACCAACTGCCCCTTTTCGCCTACATCATGGAACTGGTCCATCACCACGCCACCAGCCTCGACCTCGTCCAGGAGGTGTTCCTTCGCGCCACCCGGCACCTGCCGAGCCTTCGCGACGATTCCCGGTTTGGTTCCTGGCTCTTCGGAATCGCCCATCAGCAGGTCGTTCAGCATTGGCGGCGCAAGGGCCGCAGCCCGTTTTCGGACGACCCGGTTCCCGAGGACCTGGCCGATGAATCCCCGGCGCCCGACGACGGTGCCATCCGGGACGAGGACAGCTCCCGACTGCTCACCGCCATCGACCACCTGTCGCCGCCCCACCGAAGCGTCATCCTCCTCCATTACCTGGAGGAATTCCCACTGGCCGAAATCGCAACCATCACGGGCGCGTCGCTCGGCACCGTCAAATCCCGCCTTCACTACGCGAAGCGCGAACTGCGCAAGTCGCTCACCCCACTCTCGCCAGAACCGCTCCCATGAAGACTCCCCGCCAAATCCTGCTCGATCGACACGCCACCGCCACCGCCACCGCGGACCTCGATCGCCTGCGACACCGAATGGTCGCCGATCTGGATTCCCCGCGTGAATCCTGGTGGGGGACGGCCTGGCGCGAGGTCGTTCTCGCGGCGCGGCCCGCCTGGTCCGTCGTCGGCGCCTTCGCCCTCGTGGTTCTCGGCCTGCATATCACCCTGTTGTGGGTCGAACCCGGTGCCGGGGGTGCCCCGCCAAAGTCGCCACGCGATTGGACGGCCACCCGGGAGGAGCGGCTCCGGCTCTGGTCCGAACTCGGACTCTTCGACAACCACGGCGTCAACCCGACCCATCCGGTACCCCGACCCGTTCCGAACACGGCGCCGCGCCGTTCCCAACTCTCCGTCCAACGATGGCCCGTTTGAGACGCCGATGAACCGTCCCCCACAGCCGCGCATGTTCGTTCGCGGTCGCCGCGCGCCGCGGAACGAGGCGGACGGAAATCCACGGCTTTGATTCAGCGCCCCGAATCGTCATGCCCGAATCAGTCCCACTCCATGAACACTCCTCATCCATCCGATCCCCCAGTCGCTCGTCCCAATCGCCCGTTCCCCTGGGTGACGCTTCGCCGCGTGAGCCTCGGGATCGGCACCGTCCTGCTGGGCGTCGCCACCTTTTACGGCATCGAGAACCTGACCGGGTGGCGCCGATGGTCGGTCGAGCGCGCCGCAGTCGCGCGGAACCACACACCGCTTGAACTCGCCGAAATCATTCCCCCGGCCGTTCCCGACGACCAGAACCTGGCCCGCACGGAACCTTTCCCAGGCCTCTTCAGCAGGAATCGGGGACCCGACGGGCACGTGAGCGACATCGACCCCGTGGCCCAGACTTGGTGCAGCCTCTATTCCGTCAACGGTCTCAGCAGCCGCCGCCCCAGTCTCGGGCACTGGGCCGACACGGACGAGCACGCGCATGAACGGACCCTTCCCCTGGCCGAGTGGCAGAATTTTTTCCGTGAGCCTCCTCGATTGAGCATGAAGAACGTCGTCGAGGCCCGGCGGCGCCTCGGCCTTCCGGTTCCTTCCAAGGACTCCGAAGGGGCTTCGGCTCCCGCCTACCCGGTTCCCGCGGTCGCCGGACCTCCCCACGAGGATGTGCTGCGGGCACTGACGGTTTTCGACGCTCAGATGGCGGTGGTGACCGAGGGAACCCGGCTTCCCCATGCGAACTTCCCGATCGCGTACGAGGACGGTCCAGCCGCCCTCCTTCCGCACCTGGCCAAGGTCAAGGAACTCACCATGGTCTTCACGCTCCGCGCGGTGGCGCGGCTCGAGTCCGGAGATCCGGAGGGCGCGTTCGACGACCTGACGGTCGCGCTGGCCCTGGCCGAATCACCCAAGGAGGAGCCCTTGCTGATCTCGCAACTCGTTCGCTACGCGTGCCTTCAGATCGCGCTTCAATCCCTGTGGGAAGGTCAGGTTCACCATCGCTGGTCCGAACCCCAGCTTCGGATGATTCAGGATCGACTCGCCGCGATCGACATGAACCCCGGACTGCGTCGCGCGCTGGCCGACGAACGGATCATGATGACCGGCATCACCCGGACAATTCTCGGTTCGGCCCGGGGCCGCCGCGAAATGGCCTCCATGCTGGACCTGATGGCGCCCAATTCCGGCAACTTCCAGGATCCTTCCAACTTCCACGAACTTTACCTCTTCTGGGCTCCCCGCGGCTGGCTCCATGCCAGCACCGCCGAGATCTCCCGCGCGATTCGAGTTCTGGAGACGACCGCCCCGAAGGACGTTCTGGCGCTCGCCCCGAACTGGCCCCCGCAACCACCGCAGGGCCCCCTTCGCTACCAGTACTACCGGGCCTATCTCCGTCCCGAAGGCGACAAGGCGCTGATCAAGTTTGTGCTCAAGTCCCACCGCGCCCAAGCGCAAGCCCGGCTGGCGCAAACCGCGTGCGCCCTCGAACGCCATCGGCTCGCCGAAGGCCACTACCCCGACCGCCTCGAAGCTCTCGTCCCTCGCTGGCTCGCCGCGCCGCCCGTCGATCCGATCGACCTGCAGCCACTCCGATACACCCGCGTCGGCGACGACCGTTTCCTCCTCTGGTCGGTCGCCGAGAACGGGAAGGACGACGCCGGTTCAATGGTCCCGGATTCCAATCTTCCCCTGCGCTCGCCCGACTGGGCCTGGACCTGGCCCTGACCCCAAAGGGGTCAGTTCTTGTTTTTGTCAACTACGGCGGGTCGGTGCGAATCCAAGAAATTGTTTCAACCTTCCGCGGGCGCCCATCGAACGGGTCGCAAGCCTTTCCCAAGGCTCACCACAAAACGGGTTCAACGCGGTCGAAACGCCTCCCATTTCCGCCTTGGGCCGCGGCATTTCAACTCCACGGGGAGTGTGCGCTCAGAGTACCTCTTGCATCATCCCGGTCCGCGGCCCAACTTTGGCGCGGTCGGTCGGACCCGGGTGCTCCCCACACCCCTCCTCGTGAAACTATGAAGAACGATCCCAAACTCCCGGCGCTGAAACGCGGCTTCACACTGATCGAACTGCTCGTCGTCATCGCGATCATCGCGATTCTCGCATCGATGCTCCTTCCCGCGCTTGCCAAGGCGAAGACCAAGGCCCAGGGCATCCTCTGCCTGAGCAACACCAAGCAACTGACGCTTGGCTGGCGGATGTACGTCGAGGACAACGACGAACGTCTCCCCGGCGCGTACGCCGCGAAGGGCGGCGCCAATGAGAAGCTCGGCTGGGCCGTGGGCGTGCTCGACTTCAATGGCGGCAACCGGTCCAACTTCGATCCGCTTGAGGATCTCGCCGACAGTCCGCTCGCGCCCTACATCGGAAACAGCTACGGCATCTTCAAGTGTCCCGCCGACAAGTCCTCCGTGAAAGTCACGGCCGCGGGCCAGTACCAGGGTCAGCGGGTCCAGCGCGTCCGCAGCGTTTCGATGAACTCGTGGGTTGGCGGAAACATCGAGGACGTCCGGGCCGGCGCCAATTCCTGGTGGCAGGTTCCGTCCACCATGAGGGTCTACCTCAAGAGCACCGACATGGCGGATCCCGGGCCTTCCATGACGTTCGTCCTCCTCGACGAGCGCGAAGACAGCATCAACGACGCGTTCTGGGTTCTCTCGATGGAGGGCTATCCCAACCAGACGGCCACCAAGATCATCGACTACCCGGCCGCCTATCACAACGGCGCGGGCGGCCTCTCGTTCGCGGACGGTCATTCCGAAATCCGCAAGTGGGTTGACGGCCGGACGCGCCCCCTGCTGAAGGCCAACGGCCAGATTCCGTTGAACGTCCCGTCGCCCAACAACCGCGACATGGTCTGGCTCCAGGAACGCTGCACGCGCCCGAAGTGACCGCGCCCCGCGCGGCCGGAGCCGAGATGCAAGGCGATGGCTCTCACCGAGCTCACCGAGGTGCGAGGCCACGGGGATGAGCGGGAACGCGATCAACTCCCTTCGTGCGAACCGCCGCCTCCGATCACGACACCATCGCCGCCATCGCCACTCCGGTCGGTGAAGGCGGCCTCGCCGTCGTTCGAATCTCGGGACCGAAGGCCCTCGACGTTGCCGACCGTCTCTTCGTTCCGGCGGGCGCCCGCGGTCCGAGTCCGTCGGCGGCTCCCACCCACACCGTCCACTACGGCCACGTCACCCGGGATGCCCGACCGATCGACGAGGTCCTGCTGACCGTCCTGCGCGCCCCCAGGACGTTCACTCGCGAGGACACGGTCGAGATCTCCTGTCACGGTGGCGTCTTCATCGCCCGGCAGGTGCTCGATGCCGTCCTGGCTGCGGGCGCCCGTCTCGCGCAACCCGGCGAATTCACGCGCCGCGCCTTCGTCAACGGCCGGATCGACCTCACCCAGGCGGAAGCCGTCGCCGATCTGATCCACGCGCGCACCGAACTCGCGGTCGCCGCGGCGCACGAACAGCTCGCCGGATCGCTTTCCAGCCGGGTCCGAAGCCTGCGCGACGCCCTTCTCAAGACCCTCGCCCACGTCGAGGCCCACATCGACTTTCCCGACGAGGACATCGCGCCGGACACCCAACGGCAGTTGCTCGAACGTCTGGACCAGGCGATCGCGGGCATGGAACAACTGCTCGCCACGGCCCGTGAAGGCCGGGTGCTGCGTCGCGGAATCCGGGCCGCGATCCTCGGCCGTCCCAACGCCGGCAAGTCCAGCCTGCTCAACCGCCTCCTGGGACAGGACCGCGCGATCGTGTCAACGATCGCGGGAACGACCCGCGACACGATCGAGGAAACCGCGAACATCCGCGGCATCCCGGTGGTGTTCATCGACACCGCGGGGCTTCGGGAAGCGGCGGATGCGCTGGAGGAGGAGGGCATCCGGCGGACCCGCGCCGCGGCATCCAAGGCCGAACTGGTCCTCCATGTGCTCGACGCCTCCCAACCCCTGGTGGACGTCGATGTCGCCTCGCTGCGCCAATTTGCAGGGCAACCCCGGATCCTGATCCTGAACAAGGCTGATTTGCCCGCCGCATTGACCCTGCCCCCGGATCTCTCCGATTCGGCCGTTCCCGTCAGCTGCGCCACCGGACAAGGCCTCGAAGACCTGAAGGCCGCGGTGCATCGGCTCGTGTGGAACGGGAGCGTGGGTGGCGGAATGCACGAGGTCATGATCAATGCCCGGCACGAGGACGCGCTTCGGCGAGGGCACACGGCCGCGGTCCAATGCATCCGGGCGTTGCGCGACGGTTCCCACCTGGACCTGGTCGCCGTCGATCTCCGGATCGCGCTCCACGCGCTGGGCGAGATCGTCGGTGAAACGACGACCGACGACCTGCTGGACGTCATCTTCTCCGAATTTTGTCTGGGGAAGTGAACCTTGAAACGTGAACCAAAGCGCCGCTTGCGGCCATGGGGAGCCCCCGTATCATCGAACCGTGAGATTCATCGGGCCACGCCTGCTTCCCGCGGTGTTCGTGATCCTGGCCGCGCTGACGCGCTGGCCGGGGATCTTCCCCCCGAATTTCAGCGCGTTTTACGGACTGGCCTTCTGCGCGGGCGCGTTCTTCCCCGGTAGGATCGCGTGGTGGATTCCGCTCGGGACGCTGCTCGCCACCGACATCGCGCTCAATCTCTACTACCACTTCGCGCTCGGGATCGCCTCGTTCCAGGTGTACCAGCTGGTCAACTACGCCGCGTTCGCCGGCCTGATCCTGTTGGGACGCGGGTTCCGATCGCATCGCGCATTCCTCCCGTTGCTGGGAGGCGGCCTGCTGGGCGCGTGCCTTTTCTATCTGCTGACCAACACGGCGGCGTGGCTCTTCAACCCATTCCTGAACCCCGAGTACACGCGCGATCTCGCCGGCTGGTTTCGGGCCCTGACCCAGGGCACCGCGGGTCACCCGCCCACCTGGGAATTCTTTCGGAACACACTTCTCAGCGGCGGCCTCTTCACGGGTCTGTTCGCGGCCGCGTTGCGGTTTTCCGCCGCGCCCGAACCCAGGACTGATGAGGAACCCGAGAAGGATCCCCAGCCCGCCGAAGGCGAACCCGAAGCCGCCAAGGCGTGACAGGTTTCCCCGCCTCGCAAGCCCCGGGTGGGTTCCCGGCGAGACGGATCACTCCCGGAGTGTCGCCCCCAGCTGAACCTTCAGTTGTTCCAGCACCTTCGCGTGCGACGCGGTCACTTCCGCGTCCGTGAGCGTCCGGTCGGCCCCACGGTAGGTGAAGGCGTACGCCACGCTTTTCCGTCCCTCGGGAACCGATCCCCCCCGGAACACGTCGAAGAGTTCCACCCCTTCGAGGTCGCCCGCCTTGGCCTGGCGCACCGCCTGAAGCACCGCCTCGTGGGTCGCCTCCTCCGGCACGACCATGGCGACATCGCGGCGCACGGAGGGGAACGCCGGAAGCGTCTTGAACGAGCGCCCCGCCTGGCGTCGCGCGAGCAGGATGTCGAGATCGAACTCGGCCAGAAGCACCGCATCCCGGAGGTCGTAAGCCTTCGCCAGCGCGGGACTCACCCAACCCAGTTGCCCAATAGCCCGCTTCCCGCCCAACGCCACGGTCGCGGCTTCGACGAAAAGTTCGGACGGCTCCGTCCGCCGAGTGTAGCTGATGCCTCGCAGACCGGCGTGCTCGAAGAATTCCTCGATCACGCCCTTCAGGTCCGACAGATCGAGGCGCGCGTCCCGCTCCGTCCCCTGCCAGAACGCCGGTTGCCGCGCCCCGGTCATGGCCAGCCCGAGGGAACGGGTTTCCAGGAGACCACCCCCGTTTTCGCGCCGGAAGACACGGCCGATCTCGAACAACGCCGCGTCGCCGTTCCGATGCCGCAGGTTGTGGCGCAACACGTCCAGCAGCCCCGGCAGCAGACTCGGCCGCAATGCGTCCATGTCGGCGCTCAATGGGTTGGCGAGCTCCACGATCTCCGAGGGGTTCAGTCCGCGGATGTCGCGCTTTGAAATCAGCGTCTGACCCTGCGCCTCACTCAGCCCAAGCCCCGTCAGCCAGCGGCGGACGAGCATCAGTTCGTCGTATTGGGCATCGAAGGGATGGGCGCCTTTGGCATGCCTGGGAGGCGTCGACGGAATCCGGTCGACTCCGTGGAGGCGGGCGACCTCCTCGATCAGATCGACCTCGCGCTTCAGGTCGACGCGGTGCGATGGGATGCTGAAAACCACCGGGTCGGGCGGCGCGGTTTCGTCGAGCGACCGAGGGCGGCGGTTCACCACCCGCAAACCGAGCGCCCCGAGGTGCGCCTCGATTTCCTCCGGTCGAAGGGCGACTCCCAGGAGTTCGCCGACCTTCGCGTGCCGCAACGTGATTTGGCGCGGCGCTGGCGGAGCGGGATGCGCGTCCACCGCCCCGCGGGCCAACTTCCCGCCGGCAGTCTCGAGGATCAGGTGGGCGGCGCGACGGCTCGCCCAATCCGTGATTCCCTCGTCCGCCCCACGTTCGAAGCGGTACGACGAATCCGTCCTGATCCCCAACGACTTGCTCGTCCGGCGAATGCCGGTGGGGCTGAAATAGGCGGATTCCAGCAGGACGTCGACGGTCCGCTCGTTGATCTCGGTGTTGCGGCCTCCCATGACGCCCGCCAACGCGATGGCTTTCTCGGGATCCGCGATCAGCAGGTTCTCCGGGCCCAGGAGGTGTTCCTTGCCGTCGAGCGTGACGAATTTTTCAGCGTCGGCCCCGCGCCGCACGATCACCGTGGGCCGACCCTCCGCGCCCCTGGCGAGCAGGTGATAGTCGAAGGCGTGCAACGGCTGCCCCGTCTCGAGCATCACGAAGTTCGTGACATCCACGACGTTGTTGATGCTCCGCAGGCCAACCTTCTCGAGCGTGGTCCGCAGCCAATCCGGACTGGGACCGATCTTTACGCCTCGCACGATTCGCGCGGTGTACCGGGGCCCCAGGTCCGGCGCGTCGATCCGAACGTCCACCAAGCTGTCGGCCGATTCGCCTTCGCCGGCATCGGCGGCGACGAGTTCGGGCCATCGCACCGGGTTCCCGGTGATCGCCGCGATTTCGCGGGCGATGCCGATCACGCTGTTCAGATCGGGACGGTTCGGAGTGACTTCGAGATCGTAGACGACGTCATCCCCGCCACGTCCGAGGTACTCATCGAGGGCCTGACCGACGCGGGACTCGGGTTTGAGGATGAGCAGGCCTTCCTCCGGGGACAGTCCCAGGGCCGCGGGATCGAGGCCGAGTTCGTCCGCGGAACACATCATTCCGTGCGACTCCACACCGCGGAGCTTTCCGACCTTGATGACGAACGGCGCCTTTCCCTCCTCCCCGGGCCGGGCCGGCAATGTGGAACCGGGCAGGATGAGCGGGACCTTGTCGCCCGGCTTGAAATTCTGGGCGCCGCACACGATCTGCCGTTCGCCCTGGCCATCATGCACACGGCAGACCGAGAGCTTGTCCGCGTTCGGATGCCTGTCCCGGGTGAGCACCTCGGCCACCACGATCCCCGAGAAGGCGCCACCCAACCGGACGACACCCTCCACTTCCAGACCCAGCATCGTGAGGCGCTCCGACAACTGGTCCGGGGTCCAGTCGAACTCCACGTAACGCTTCAGCCAATTGAACGTGATCTTCATGCGCGCGCGATCCTCGCGGTTTCCAACGAAGGCCGTCCTGTTCCTCAACGAACCCGGAGGCCCAGGGGAATAGGTTCCGCGGCGCGGGGCGACGCCGCCTGAAAATCCTTCCCCACCAGGGCGGCGACGGTGGCCGCGACCTGGGCCTGGCGCATCAGCGGAGTTCCGGAGCGTTCCCCACTGGGGTTGATATCAGGTCCGATCACCGCCACCCAGATGTACGCGGAGGCGGCGATCTGCTTGCCGTGATCCTTCCAGGCGACCGGCGCCGGACCGCGCCCGTGGTCCGAAGTGATCACGAAGGCCGTGCGATCCCGGTACTCAGGCATCGACTGGACCATGTCCCAGAGCCCCGCCAGAAACCTGTCGAATTCATGGGCCGATCGGAGGTAGCGCTCGTAGCGGCTTTCGTGCGCCCAGTCGTCGGTCTCCCCGTACGAGATGTACATCGCCCTCGGTGTCAGCGTCTGAATCGCGTGCCGCGCGGCGTATCCGACAAAGGTGTCGAGCAACACCCCGTTCCAGATGGTCTTGGAGGGTCCGACGAGGTCATCCAGAGCCGCCGGAACGCCGAGCCGCACGGTACCCTCCGGGACGTCGAATCCGCTCCAGATCGGGAAGCCCGCGCGCGGTCCGTTGAGAATCCAAGGCAGAACGTCCCAATTCACCGCCGCCGCGACGCGGCGATCGAAGCCGGGCTGGCGGGCCAGGAACTCGAACACGTTCGTGTTGGCGTTCAGTTTCTTGTCGTTGCTGTCGATCGTCGGATCGGCGATCCCCGTCAAAAACTCGTTGTAGCCCGGGTACGAAAAATTGTGCCCATTGGAGACCCGCACGTCGCTGTTCAGGTCCCGATTGCCCCAGATCTGGCCCTTGCTGGCGACCGTGCCCCAAAGGAACGGGAAAAGGGCGCGCCGTCGTTCCTCCGGACTGGGACGCCAAAACTCCTTCCGCAACGCGTTCGTGTCGCTCACGTTCCCGTACTCCCGGCTGATCAGCATCTCCTCCGCCCCCCGGAACACTTCCTCCCACCGAAGTCCGTCGGTGGTCACGAGAAACACATTCTGCGTCCGGCGGTCGGCCGCCGTCGCGGTGGTGGTCGAGAGATGGAACAGGCCCAACCCGACGGCGATCCAACCGGTGATCGGCAGTCTTCGAATCCAGCAGGAGAAAGTCTTCATGGGAGGGATGGAGTCGTTGGAGGCGGTCGACCGTGATCCAAGCGTGTCAGAACTGTCTCAGGAAACGGACGTCATTTTCGTAGAACAACCGGATGTCATTGATGCCGTATCGGATCATCGCAATCCGTTCGATGCCGAAGCCAAACGCCCAACCGGTCCAGGTTTCCGGGTCGTACCCGACGTTCTCGAACACTTGCGGATGGACCATGCCGCAACCCGCGATCTCGAGCCATTCCTTCCCAAGTTTCTTCACCAGGGCATTGCTGAAATCGATCTCGAAACTCGGCTCCGTGTAGCTGAAGTAGTGCGGCCTGAAGCGGATCCGGGTGTCGCTTCCCATCAATTCGCGGAAGACGAATTCCACCGTCCCCTTCAGGTCTCCCACCGTCACGCCACGGTCCACGTACAACCCCTCGACCTGATGGAACGTCGGGTTGTGGGTCGCGTCGGCGTTGTCCCGTCGGTACACGCGCCCCGGCACAATGATCCGGATCGGAGGCGGCATCTTCTCCATCACCCGGATCTGCACCGAACTGGTGTGCGTGCGCAAAAGAGCCGGAGCCGGCCCGGACGAACCGACTCCACCCGCCGAGGACGCCGGGTCCGACGGATCCGCCGGAGATGGCCGCCCCGGGTCCCCGACCCCCACGAAAAACGTGTCCTGCGCGTCCCGCGCGGGATGGTCCTTCGGTGTGTTCAAGGCGTCGAAGCAATGCGCCTCGTCCTCAATCTCCGGCCCGTCCGCCACGGCGAAGCCGAGCCGGCGGAACGCCCGGACGATGTCGTCCGTGACCTGAGTCAGGGGATGAAGGCGACCCAGCCCACGGCGCCGACCCGGCGCGGTGAAGTCGGTCGGAAACCGGGGCGCGGCGGCCCGCAATTCCAGGGTGGTCCGGCATTCCGCCAGCACGGCCTCGATCTCGGCCTTGGCGGCGTTGACCGCCTTGCCAGCGGCGGGTCGGTCCTCCTTCGCGAGGGTTCCCAGGCGCTTCATGAAGGCCGTGAACTGGCCCTCGGCGCCCAGGAAGGAACCCTTCGCCCGTTCAAGGTCCGGAAGCCCCGCGGCCGAGCGCAGCGCTTCGATCGCGGACTTCTTCAGTTGTTCGATCTCGTCCAGAAATGCGGCAGCCATGGCGTCCTCCGCCGGTCGGAACCGAAACCCGCCCCATCCATCGCGGCGCCTCGGAGTCCGGCCCGGAACAAAAAAGACGGGCAGCCGTGAGCCGCCCGCCATCCTTCCATCTGATGGATCGATTCAGCCATCCTTCGACCTCGATCCCGTCGTTGTCTGACCGTCGTCAACCACCCGTCGTCGAAAGCATCGTCATCATCATCGCCCGATTCGCCGGCACCGATGGCGGCGTCGCCAGCGAATGCGTTCCGACGGGCCGATCGATCGCGAATGAACTCCGGCTTTCCAAAACCCCCGACGCGCACCGCACCGTGGCGTCTGGCGGGGATCGCGACCGGGATCGAAATCGGGAACCCGCCGGATTGGATTCGCCGCCAACCTTGGTCGGGCGGCTGATCGTCACGTCAGGCTCAGGCGCTCAGGCCTTCGCGGTCGCGGTCGCGGAGGCGCGCTTTGAATCGAGGGCGCCCTGGGCGACGCGGACCAATTCGGCGAAGGCCGCGGCGTCGGTCGCCGCGAGATCAGCGATGACCTTGCGGTCGAGAACGACCTTGGCGGCTTTGAGGCCTTCCACGAAGCGGCTGTAGGTGATGCCGGCCGCGCGGGCCGCGGCGTTGATTCGGATCTGCCACAGGGCGCGGAACGTGCGCTTCTTGGTTCGGCGGTCCCGGTAGGCGTACTTCAGGCCGTGATCGACGGCGTCGGAGGCGTAGCGGTACAGCTTGGAACGTTTGAGGCGAAAGCCCTTGGCAAGCTTGAGAATCCGCTTGCGACGCTTCCTGGAGGCTGGGGCGTTGGTGACTCGCATGGTCGTCTTGGTTCAGCAGGGGTGGGAATTCTAATCGCGGATGAATCGAATCGTCGCGGATGATCGCCGAGAACGTCGCGCGCCGGACCCATCTTCCTTCGTCCGCCTCCGCGTCAGCGGGTGAACGGCAGGCTGGCCAGGACGCGATGGGCGTCGGTCGGGCCGACCTCCACCTTCTTGCGCAGACTGCGCCGGCGTCCGGGGCTTTTGGTTTGAAGCAAGTGGCGGCGTCCGGCGCGGGAACGCATCACTTTGCCGGTGCCAGTGATCTTGAATCGCTTGGCCACCGATTTTTTGGTCTTGGGCGCGCGGGCTCGTCGCATAGGGTGTCCTCTCGCCTCGCGTTGGAGAACGAAAAGGAGCGCGGAGTATAGGTAGCGGCACAGATCCCAGCAAGGGGTTATTTCGGGACATCGACTGCCGCGCCGGTTTTTCTTCCGCGCCAGCCCCGAGCCTTGTCTCAGCACGCGCGCCCGTGGTATTCCCGGGACCGGAGGCGGGAGGACCGAGCCTTCGTTTCGTTCTGTCGGGTCCGGTCCCGATTCAGCCCATGCCGGTATGCCGCCAACAAGCCCTCACCCGATGGTCCACCCTGGCGGCCCTGTTTCTTCCCGCCTCCGGAAATCCAAGAAAACCATGCAATTGAAACACGCGATAATCCGACGCCTGATCCCGTTCGCCATTCCAGCCGCCCTGGCGCCCTTCGCCTGCGCGGCTCCACTGTTCGAAGACAACTTCGACACCGACTCGTCCGCCAACTGGACGGTGCGAGCGGGTTACTACGAAGGCTCCGATCCGAACGATTACACCGTCGATTGGGCCTTCGACTACAGCCAACTCACGGTCTCGGTCTACAAGTCCGCCGCCGACGCCGAACCCGTCCAATTCACGATCCCACCCGCTCCCAACTCCGCGGGAACCACACGGGGCGTTCGGGTGACCATCAACAAGGGCGACGACCTGGCCGAACGCATGGCGGTCAACCTGTATCCCAAGGGCCAATCGTTCTCCGGGAATTTCACCCTCAAGGTCGACGTCTTCCTCGCCCACGGCGCCTACGCCGACACCGGGGTCGGCACCACCGAATACGCCATCGCCGGCATCAACCACGGCGGCGAATACATGAACTGGTTCGCGCTCGTCGGAACGGCGCTTCGGGACGACTTCATCGCTTCCGCCGTCGGCAAGGACAACAGCGACGGCATCTACTTCGGATTCACCGGTGACGGCGGTGCCGCCCGCGATTTCGTCTCGATCCAGGGTGGCGGCGCCGGCCAACCGCCCATCCCGCTCCTCGCCGACTCCACCGGCGGCCTGATCGACCGCAACAGCAACGGCGCCATCGACGTCGATGACTCCGAAGCCCATTTCAACAATGTCTTCCCCGCGTCGCGCTTCGAGTTTCCCGGCTTTCCCAGCAAGCGCTGGGTCGAAGTCGAAGTCTCCCAGATCGGCGACACCGTCACGTGGAAAATCGACGGACACATCCTCGCCCGGCGTGTCAATGACACCGCCTTCAAATCGGGCACGATCATGCTCGGTTACCTCGACCCGTTCACCTCGATCGCCGATCCGCGCGAGGAGACCTACGCGATCTTCGACAACGTCCGCGTCGAACCCATCCGCACCGTCGTCGTCGACACCGCCGACAACGCCAGCGGCGCCGGCGACGGCAAGACCAGTCTCGCCGAAGCCCTCGCCGGCCTTCAGGAAAACGACATCGTGACGTTCAACATCCCCGGCAACGGACCGCACGTGATCGCCACTCCCGTCGGCGGCTATCCGCTGATCACCCGCCAGGGCGTCACGATCGACGGCTACACCCAGCCGGGTTCCTCCCCCAACTCCAACCCGCTCCTGGCCGGCAACAACGCCAAGCTCGCCATCGTCCTCGATTCATCCAGCGACGCGCAGTCCGGCGACCCGGCCCTCCCCGCCCGGGCCTCCACCCGCCTTCCCTTCCCGGGATATGGCGATTCCGAAAACGCGATCCTCGGCATCTACGAGGCCGACAACGTCACCATCCGCGGCCTCGCGTTCCTGGGACGCCACACCCCCGGAAGCGACGAGGATCCCTCGATCTACGCCATCGCCCTCGTCAAGGAGGCGCGCAATGCCCGCGTCCAGGGCAACTGGTTCGGTCTCTCCCCGGACGGCACTCCCTCCGAGGGGCTCGCCTCGGCGGTCGCCGGCTTCCGGCACCGGGTCAATGTCGACGGCGTCAACGTCGACACCTACTCCGAAGGCCTCATCGCCGGCACCGACTCGGACGGGATGAACGATCTCGCCGAGGGCAACATCCTCTGCGGCCTGCACATCGCCCTCGCCCTCGAACTCCCCGGCGCGATCACCGCCGGCAACTACTTCAACGTCCTTCCCGACGGCAAAACGTTCCTCAGTGTCGACGACATCCATGAAGCCCAGCTCGCGTCGGGCCGCGAAGCGGGCGATTCGTCGGTCGAGAATTATGAGAACGGCCGCGATACCACCGGCAGCGTCATCGGTGTCCGTGGCGACAACATCAACGACGAGAACGAACGCAACGTCTTCAACCTCGCCGTCTACGATCACCTCATCGAGTTCTACTCGAGCGCGAGCAACGTGGTCGTCGCCGGCAACTACTTCGGCGTCGGCGTGGACGGCGTTTCCACTCCGCCCGTCACCACCCTCCGCGAGCCGAACCTGCTCGAAGGCCCCGGATCCGGAAGCTTCCGCCTCGGATCCAACAACGACGGCGTCGCCGACGCACTCGAAGGAAACCGGATCCACAAGGTCCCCGGAGCCTCGATGCTGATCGCCGGTGTGAACGTCCCGATCGTCGCCCGCCGGAATATCCTGACCGGAAACAACTTCACGGAATTCCTCTTCGCCGACGGCGCCAACGGCCGCGCGTACAACCTGTACTACGCCCCCTACGTCTCGGACCCGGACAATGTTCCTCCCACGGTGACCACCTACGCCGACGGCAAGCTCTCGGGCACGATGACGCCGCCCGCGGAAGGGTATTTCGCCGACGTGGACATCTACGTCGCTGATTCCACCGCGCCGGCGGGTTCCGTCATTCCCGGTCGCTACCTCGGGACCTTCTTCGAGGGCGGGCCGGATGACTCCAACGGCAATCCCGGCGAATTCACCTTCGACCTCAGCGCCCTCGGCGTTCCCGGCGCCAGCATGCTCTGCGTCGCCGTGGTGTATTCGAGCGGCGAAACCTCCTCGGAAGTCGGAACGTCCGTCACTTCGCCGGCGTCGAACGCCGTGGAGACGGGCGGATCGGCCAGCGAACCGATCGGCAACATCACCGCAGCCCGGTCGGGAACGAACCTGACGCTCACATGGGCCACCGGCACGCCGCCGTTCCAGGTTCAGACCCGGGCCACCGTCGGGACCGGGACCTGGGAGAACGTGGGATCGCCGGTCACCACCAGGACGGCCACGGTTCCCATCGGGACCGGCGCGGCCTTCTTCCGCGTTCAGGGCCAGTAACGGCTCCGCGGCCGGGCGCCAAAACGCGCGCGGCCTCCACGTTTCATCAATCCACAGGGGACGCCGACAAGGCGTCCCCTTTTTTGTTCCGCCCGGCGCGACCTTCCCGTTGACACATCGCCGAAACCGGGACACAAGTGCCCGCCCTCCCGAAGGGCGCCGGCCCCCCCCCCCCCCCCCCCACC
>JBFWOK010000151.1:0-16709 GCA_050250555.1 Limisphaerales bacterium | reverse complement strand
TTAGTATTGGTGGCCGGCTCAGCCGCGTCCGCGGGCGAACTGGTCGGGCCTGCGGGCGCGGCTGGTGGCGACGTCGTAGGTGATGAGGCATTTGAGGTAGAGGTCGTGGAGGCAGTTGTCCATCAGCACCATGCCTTCCTTGCGACCCATCTGGACGACGTTCTCGAGCTGGTGGAGTTGATTCTCGCGGATGAGATTGCGGACGGCGCCGTTGGCGAGGAGGAGTTCGTACGCGAGGACCCGGCGGTTGCGATCGACGGCGGGCAGGAGGTCCTGGGCGATGACACCTTGGAGCGAGTTGGAAAGCTGGAGGACGACCTGCTTTTGCATGGACCCCTCGAAGACGCCGATGATGCGTTCGAGGGCGTGGGCGACGCTGGGGGAGTGGAGCGTGGCGAGGACAAGGTGACCGGTTTCGGCGGCCGTGAGCGCGGTGGCGACTGCCTCGTGGTCGCGGAGTTCGCCGACGACGATGACGTCGGGGTCCTGGCGGAGGACGTGGAGGAACGCACGGTTGAACGAGCGGACGTCGGTAAGAACCTCCTGTTGGACGATGATGGCCTTCTTGTTGCCGTGAACGAATTCGACGGGGTCCTCGATGGTGACGATCTTGCACCGGCGTTCGGTGTTGATCTGGTCGACCATGTAATTGAGCGTCGTTGTTTTCCCCGCGCCGGTGGCACCCGTGATAAGGACGAGTCCGTTGGGTTTGCGGGCGAGTTCGTCGATGCGTTCGGGGAGGCCCAGCGCCTCGCGCGACGGGATGCGGTCGCCGCAGAATCGGAGGCTCATTTCGGGCAAGCCATTGTGGCGATAGAAGGTGGCACGGATGCGGCCAGCCTCCGGGTGGCGGATGGAAACGCAGAGTTCCCAGTCCTCCTCGAATTTCTGGCGCTGGGCCTCGTTGAGGAGGCTTCCGGTCATCTCAGCCAGGTCCTCGTGGGTGAGCGCGTCGGCGTCGGCGAGGATGATCTCGCCATTGACGCGGTAAGCGGGTGGGACGCCGGCGACGAGGTGGAGATCGGACGCTTCGGAGTCGGTGGCGCCGGCGAGAAAGGCGTCGAGTTTCGGGTGGCTCATCGTGGAACGCTGATCGCGAAGGGGGCTCGTGGATCGTCGATTGCGGATCAGGAGCCGGTGAGCTTGTGCCACAGGCCGGCGAGTCGTCGGCCGAGGCCGGGCGAGCGGGCTTGGCGAAGCCCTTCGTGGGCGGGTTCGCAAAGGGGGTTGAGTTGAAGAACTTGTTCGAACGACGCGCGCGCGGCGTCGGCGTAGCCGAGGGCGAGTTCGCATTCGCCGCGCTGGAGCCAGAGCATGAAGTGAGTGGATTCGAGTTCGATGGCCTTCCGGAGTGTCTTGATGGCCTGGGCGAACTGCCGGTGGAAGATTCGGACGCGGGCGGCGAGCCAGGCGATGAACCAATCGCGGGCGGCGAGGCCGACGGCTTTGTCGAAGCAGTATTCCGCGCGGTGCTCCTTGCGGGCGAGGAGGACGTCGGCGCGGGCGAGCCAGACGAAGGGGGAATCGCCTCGTTCTTCGAATGAGGCGTCGGAGAACGCCAGGGCTTCGTCGAGATCGCCGAGGCGACCGAGGGCGACGGCTTTGGCGGCGAGGAGTTCGGCGTGGTTGGGGTGGGTTTCGAGGGCCTTGTCGGCCCAAGCCTTGGCTTCGCGGAATTCGCCGAGTTCGATGAGCATGCGAACCTGGCCGGTCCAGGCGGTGGTGCTCTTCGGATTCTCCTCCAAGGCGCGGGCGTAGAGGCGGAGACCCTGTTCGAAGTCGGCGACCTCGAAGGCGCGCTGGGCTTCGGCAAGGTAATGGGCCTCGTTTTTGACGACTTCCTGGTACGGGAGGACGGAGCCTTCGCCGCCGGCGTTGCTGTCGTTGTCGTTCTGGCCTTCGAACTCGAGGTTCTGAAATCGGCTCATGGGGGGGTGGTGAGGACCTGCTGACGGTGGAACCAGCGGGAGTAAGGGCGTCCGCGGAGGCTGTTCGTCGGGACGATCGAACGATCGAGCCTGATCGATTGGAGGTCCCCCTGGGCGAAAGCGGGATTTCGGATGCTGCCGAATCGCGCCCAGACGAACCAGTGCCCCTCGGGGATGCTGACGGAGCCGTCCGTGGGCATGCCGGCCTGGAGGGGCAGGCTTTTGCCGTTCACGTTCAGGTGGGTTGGGGTGAATTCGACCGTCTCGCCCGGCAGGGCGAGGACGGGTCCGAAGCTGGTGCCCTCTTCGATGATCACCGAGGCCCCACGGTAGCGCGCCAGCCAGTGGACGATCCAGTCGCCGCGACGGATGCCGGCGGGATCGCGCGTGGGTCGGATGACGACGGCGCCCTGGTCCGAGATGATCGGAAAGAAGAGCTTGCGGTAGGCGAGTTCCTGGAGCGGGAGGTAGCCGAAGACAACGAGGCCGCCGACGGAGGCCAGGGAGGCGAGGATTCGTTGCCACGCGGCGAGATCGCGCAGCCAGGGGCTGACGAGGTGGACGATGCTGGTCGCATGGATCGACATGGCGAGGCCGAGGAGGAGATTTCCGGCGGTTCCGCCGAGGAAAGCCAGTCCGAGGAAAAAAAGGACGGGCCAGGCCGCGATGAGGACGGCGCCGATCTTCAGGCGTTGGTGGAGTACGAAGGCGAACCCTGGGATGAGAAGTCCGAGGAGGAACTTTGCGGGCCCGATGCTTCCCGGCGTGGGGATTCGGGTGATGCGAGTGGCCGCAAGCGCCGCATGGCCGACCTCGCGGACCGGCGCGTACCAAGGCGCGCGGGGCGGGAGGAAGGGGGAGCGGGTCGGGGACGGACGCGGCATTCAGTCAGTGGCGTTGGTCGATGGTGTGTCGGACCTGCTCGTCAGGTTCGTAGAACTCGCTCGTTTCCCGGCGTTCCTTGGTTGGGCCGACGATTTCCTCGAACACCTTGATGGCGTCGAGGCAACCCTTGCCCTTGTAACCCTGGACGTGGACTTCGACGGAGCCGTCGGGGCCGATGGTGATGTCGTATTCGCGTTGGGGCATGGCGAGGATTGGGAGAGGGGTGACGGTCGTTCAGTTGTCCCAGTGTCGGACCTTGAGGCGGATCGCCTGGTTTTCGTCGACGGATTCCTCGACGACGTTGTAACCGCGGGCGCGCATTTCATCCATCATTCGTTGGTAGACGTATTGCTGGACGACGCGCTGGGAAAGCTCTTCGCCCAGGGCCTGGAGTTCGGCGTCGGTGTGGCCCTCGCCCGTGACGCAGACCGAGGCGCGACCGCGGGAATCGCGGGAGAAGACGACGGTGACATTGTCGCGGGTGAGGCGGAGGCGCTGGTCGCGTCCGAGGGTGTTGGTGACGAGTTCGCTTTGCGCGATCTCGAGTCGGACCTGTTGGGTGGCTTCGACGCGGGTTTCGGCGCGCGCCTCGGCGACGAGTTGGTATCCGAGCGACGTGGCGGCGGCGGTGACGGCGGCGGAGAAAGCGGGCCACGCGGCGATGACGACGGGGGTGAGGATGCAGACGGCGCTCATGGCAGTGACAGTGATAGTGACAGTGACAGTGACAGGATTGGACAGGGCTGGTTGGCGGTCGTCACGCGGGAGTTCAGAACTCCATTTTGCGGGCAAGTCCCTGGCCGGCGATTTCGCGTTGAACGCTGGCATTGCGGGCGCGGCCTTCGGCCCAGCCGCGGAGGCGGACGAGTTGTTCGGACATGGTTTTGGAGAGGGGAACCGTCTGGCGAAGTTCGTTGAGGACGTGCTCGGTGGCGAGGTCGACCTGGCGGTAAAAGGCGTCGAAGAGCGCGCTGATGACGGCCTGCTCGATCTCGGCGCCGCTGAAGTCCTTGCTGGCGTTGACGAGGGCCTTGAGGTCGAAGGTGGATGCGTCGCGTCCTCGTTTGGCGAGGTGGATGCGGAAGATGTCGGTGCGTTCGTCGTCCGAGGGCAGATCGACGAAGAAGATCTCGTCGAGGCGCCCCTTGCGGAGGAGTTCGGGGGGGAGTTCCGAAATATCGTTGGCGGTGGCGACGACGAAGACGGGCGCTGTTTTTTCGGAGAGCCAGGTCAGGAACGTGCCGAAGACGCGGGCGGTGGTTCCGCCGTCGGTGCCGCCGGATCCGCGGGAGCCCGCGAAGGCTTTGTCGATTTCGTCGACCCAGAGGATGGTGGGCGCGACGGATTCGGCGACGGCGATGGCGCGGCGGACGTTTTCCTCGGAGGACCCGACGAGGCTTCCGAACATGCGGCCCATGTCGAAGCGGAGGAGGGGGAGGCGCCACTGACGGGCGACGGCCTTGGCGCAGAGGCTCTTTCCGCAGCCTTGGACGCCGAGCATGAGGATGCCCTTGGGAGCGGGGAGGCCGAACGTTTGGGCCTCGGGGGTGAACGCGACGGCGCGTTTGGTGAGCCAATCCTTGAGGATCGGCATGCCGCCGACGTTGGCGAACGATTCCTGGGACTGGTAGTACTCGAGGAGTCCGCTCTTGCGGATGATCTGTTGTTTCTCGGCGAAGACCTCGTCGACGTGGTCGCCGGACAGGCCGCCCTCCTTGATGAGGATTTTGGCGAAGACGTTTTCGGATTCGCTGAGGGTGAGCCCGAGCGCGGCCTGAAGGAGGCGTTCCCGGCCGGCGGGATCGAGGCCGACCTGGACCTGTTTGTGCTGTTCGACGTCCTCGACGATGCGGTCGAGCTGTTCGGCGAGGTCTTCCTTCGTGGGCAGCGGGAAATTGAGGACCGTGACTTCCTTGTCGAGTTCGGCTGGGATTTCGAGGACCGGCGAGACCAGGACGATGGTTTTGTAGGAGTTCTTGAGATGGAGGGCGATTTCCTTGAGGCGTCGGATGATGGCGAAATTGTTCCGACTGAGGAACGGGTGGAAATCCTTGAAGATGAAGATCGCGGGTTCGACGAGGTCGATGACCTGGTCGAGGGCGTTGAGGGGGTCCTTGGTGGGGGCGTTTCGGGTCTTCTGGGACTGGATGGATGTTCCGGAAGCGATGATGCCGGTGCTGTAGCTCCACTCGAAGACCTTCTTCTGCCGTTTCCTCGCGATGCCGTTGAGGAGCGCCATGGCGCGCGCCTCCTCGCTGGTGACGAGGTAGAGGATGGGGTAGCGGGCGCGGATCAGGGTTTCGAGTTCGTTCGAGAAAGTCATGGAACAGAGGAAATCGCGGGTGGGACGGCCCGCAACGCCATGGTGGCGTCGTGGGGGTTGAGATTGGCGAGGATCGCGGCGAGGTCGGGAGTGAGGTTCCGGGCGTAGATCGTGCCGTCGGGGAGGATCATGAACTCGGTGGTCTCGGTGACCACGGGATTCGGCCCGGAAGGGGCCGTGTCGAGGCCGGGTCCGCCGGGTCCGCCGGGGACGGCCGGTTGGGGCGGGACGGGAGGTGTCATGGGACGAGGTGGAGACGGTGTTCCCGCGCGAGGGACATCGCGCGATCGCGTTCGGCGCGGGGAAGCGGCGCCCGGAATTCCGGGTGGCGGGCCGCGTGCCAGGTGGGCCAGTAGCCGTCGCGGAGGCTGACTTTCACCCGTGGAAGCTCCCGGGACAGCCAACGCGCCGCCGGGGCCCAGCAGCATTCGATGTGCCCCGGCATCAGGAGATGGCGGACGATCAGGTCGGCGCCGTTTCCCTCGCCCGCCATCCAGATCAGGTTGGACGTGACCGTCGCCCAGTAGTCCGTGGATCCGGGAGACTCCGGCGCCGTCGGCTTGGATTCGGGCTGGATGCCGGCTGGGTGGTTCGACCGTGGAATGCCGGCAAGCCGCTGGGCGCAGTCGGGATTGCCGAACTTGAGATCGGGCAGCCAGACATCGAAGAGCCCGAACAACAGCGGGCGGGCGGCTTCGGAGAAGCAGGCGTTGGTCTTGAGAACAATCGGGACGTTGTCGGGCAGGGCGGCGACGAGTTCAAGCAGGGCGGGAAGGTGAATGGTGGGTTCGCCGCCGAGGATCATCACGGTGCGGGCGCCACGGTGAAAGGCCGCGCGGACATGGCTGGCCAGATCGTGCGGGGAGACGTCGGATCCGGCGGCGGGATTCCAACTGGGTCCGCCCGTGATGCAGAAGTCGCAGCGGAGATTGCAGCCGCTGAGGGAAATGGCGAAGGAAGGCAGGAGTTCCAATTCGTCGGAAACGTCGGTTTGGGCGGAGAAGCAGCGCGCGTTCGGACCGGCGTGGCAGCGGCCCGCCGGGCCGGTCGTCCGGTCGACGCCGCATCGGTGAAGGCAAAGGTGGCAGGGGGCCAGGGACTGTAGGGCGAGGGGGTGGCGTTCCCGGGCGAGGGCGGAGCGGGGCGGGATGGAGGCGGGAACCCGGGGTGTTCCGTCCGGGGATGGAAATGGAACTTCGGCGTGGGAGGTTCGCGCGAAGGACTCCGAGCACAGCGCGCGCGCGCGCTGAAAGTTGTCGGCGAGGGGGGTCATAGTTCCAGGCGGCTTCCCCGGGGCGCGCTGCCAGCCGCGCGGACTCGGCGGTCGGCGAGGAGATCGTGGACTCGGATGAGGGCCCAACCGACCGGGGCGCCGGCGATGATGCCTGGGGTCAGCCGCCATCCGCACGACAGTCCGAAGGGGGCGACGACGCAGGCGGCCCAGAGCATGGCTCCCGCCGCGGCGGAGATATCGGGGCCATTCGCGAACAGCTGGAAGCGTTGGAAACGATTGATCAGGAACCAGGGCACGACGAGGCCAAGGATGGCGCCGGAATTCGTGAGGATGCCGACCTGGTAGTTTCGCAGGATCCAGGCCAGCACGACGCCCGACGCGATGCCGCAGGCGATGTAGTGGCCGATCATGCGGGTTGGAGTCCACGCCCGTTCCACTCCGGGGCCGACGAAGAGGATGAACAGCGTGCCGAAGAAGGCGTTGAGCGGATCGCCGCCGACCAGATGGTAGGTGAGCAATCGCCACACCTGGAACCCATTGAGGGCGGAGCCATCGAGGGCGATCCAGCCGGTGAGATCGACGCCCGCAGCGACCCGGAGGAGCAGGATGCCGAGGAAGCCGAGGGCGTGGAGGGTGGCCAGGAAGCGGGTTCCCGGCGGCAGGGCTTGCCAGTAGTTTTTCATGGGGAGTCTCAACGAGTTGCGAGTCGCGCGTTGGATCCATGAACGGAGGAGGATTCCACCACGAAGGCACGAAGATCGCGAAGAAGACGGGTGGATTGGATACCTTCTCTTCGCTCGGTCTTCGTGTCCTTCGTGCGCTTCGTGGTGGATTGCCGGTTCATGGAGAGGAACGTCAACGAGTTGCGACTCGCGCATTGGGTCCATGAACCCGAGGGGCATCACACGGAGGCGCGGAGGCACGGAGGGGGACGGAATCCATCCTCAAATCTCCGTGCCTCAGTGCCTCCGTGAGAGAATTCCGGTTCATGGAGAGGAGCGAGGTCGGGATCAGGGGTCGAGGCGGAGGAGTCGACGCCACCACGACGCGGGTTGCGGGGAGCGCGTGTCCGCGACGGAGGCGCTGAGGCGCTCGGTGACGGCGTCGGGGACGGGGGTGGCGGCGCGGTCGGCGCGCAGGGCATCCTCGGGGGTGGCGAAGTGGATGCCTTCTTCGCGGGTCTTTGTGGTGGGAACGATCTCCTCCTGATGGCGGGAGTTGAGGCGGGATTCGTTTTTCATGGGGGCGGTGCGGCCGAGCCGGGTTAGGCGGTGGCGGAGAAGGCGTTGGCGAAGGCTTTCCGGGCGCGGTGGAGCTTGCCGCGGACGGCGTCGGGGGTCTGGCCGGTGAGTTCGCCGATCTCGGCGTAGCTCAGGTTTTCGTCGGCGATCAGGAGAAGAATGAGGCGGTATTCCTCGGGCAGGCGGGCGAGGGTGGCGTGGATGCGTTCGCCGAGCTCCTTGATTTCGAGGACGCGCAAGGGCGAGTCGCCGGGGGCTTCGGTGGTGTCCCGGAGCGAGTCGTTCGAATCGGGGATGATATTTCGGGCCGCCCAACTCGCGTTGACATTGCGGCAATGGTTGATGGCGATGCGGTAGAGCCACGTGCGCCAGCTCGATTCGCGCCGGAATTCGCCGAGGTGCCGCCAGGCCTTCAGGAACACGTCATGGGTGACGTCCCGGGCGCGGTCGGGGTCGCCGAGGTATCGGAGCGCCAGGTAATGAATGGCCTGCGAGTGTTCCTGGTAGACGGCCGCGAAGTCCTCGGAACCCAGGGCGGGCTGGGGCGTGGATGGCGGGGCGTTGGCGCTCACGACGACGGGCATCGGGAGTTTGACAAGGCCGGATGGGAGATGTCACGCGGGCGGGTGGGGGCGCCCTGATCTCCGGATAGGGGCGCCTGGGAGAAAGCGATCCCACCACGAAGGCACGAAGGACACGAAGGAAGCATGATTCGTTCCGGCCTCGGCAATCCGCTACAGGTCAATCCCGATCAGGGACTCGCTTCCGCCTCTCCCTTCGTGCGCTTCGTGGTTTCTTACGCGGGGTTTTGGGGGCGGTTGGGGGATTGACCGGAATTGGGCCGGATGTTCCTCTCATCGGCATCAGCCTGGGGCCGGGTATTGGATTGAGCCGTGGTGGCGCCCGGGTGTAGGGAACGAGGTCAAACAAAGTATGCGAAGGCACTTCAAGCGGGAGGACGGGCGACCGACCCGAACCGGGGCATTCACCCTGATCGAACTCCTGGTTGTCATCGCGATCATTGCGATCCTGGCCAGCATGCTTCTGCCGGCATTGAGCCGCGCGAAGACCCAGGCGCTGACCGTCCGTTGCGTGTCCAACCTCCGTCAGGTCGGGATGGGGATCGCGATGTACACCGGGGACAATGGTGACAAGTACCCGTTTTCAGGCCGCGGCTGGCCGCAGATGCCCTTCGTGGATCTGCTTCGCCTCATGGACCCCTACATCAGCACGAACGGCAGGAGCTTCTACCTTTGTCCCGCCGACAAGGGGGTGCCGTGGAACATCGCCTGGACGCGGGTGAATGGAGCGGGGAACGGAATCCGAACCAACGAACTGCCGTTCCCTTGTTCGTACTATTACTATCACCAGTTCTACAACGACGACACCCAGGCGCCCAAGCTCACCGGCCGGTCGACGACCGAAGTCGGGCACCCGACGAAGAAGGCGGTGTCACCATGTTTCGCCGAGCCTGAACACGGCAACTTGGGCGACCGCAATATCGCGCACGGGAAGGAGGGGCTCCCGCTGCTGTTCGTCGACGGCCATTCCGAATTCGTGAAGTACCGGCGGCTGAACAAGACCGCGCCGTATGGGGAGTACAACCTCGACTGGACGATTGGAGGCTTGGCGAAGGGTCAGGACCTGAAATAGGCGGGCGGGGTGTGGGGCGTGAAGCCCGGAGGTCTTCCGGGACTTTCACACTCACTCCTTTCGGCCGAGACCGAACTGATCGCCGGCCGCGGTGAGTCGTCCGTCGGTGAAGTGGAGTTCGATCATCTTCTCGCTGTGGACCGGGGCGCCGGTTTCATCGGCGAGCCGCGCCACGATCTTCCGGGTGTCCACATCGACGACATCCCCGGTCGAGGGCCACGCGTGCCGGCCGTCGAGGCGGAATGTGATCCAACCGGGTTGTTCGCGGACTTCGAGGCTGTCGATCTGACGCGGGGGTTCGACCGTGTTGTCGAAGACGTGCAGGCGTTGGTGGGTGGCATCGACGACCCAGACCTGTTTTTCGTCGGGCGTCAGGCCGACGCCGTGACTGGGGCAGGAGTGGCGTTTGACGGGGCCCATTGAGAAGCCTTGGACCTCGACGCGGTGCAGTTTCTTTCCCGTGGTCAGGTCGCCGATTTCGAATCCGAGGAGGTCATCGACGCAGACGTACGCGCGGGTCCGCTGTCGGTTGATGGTGAAGGGCCGGATGAAGTGCGAGAATGGGCCGATCGCGCGGGAGACTTCGCCCCGGGTGAGATCGACCTCGGCGAGCAGCGGCGAATGGCGGTCGGCGAGATAGGCGCGGGTGCCGTCGAGGCTGACGATGGTGTTGTGGGCGGACTTGTAGCCGTCGAAGCGTTTCAGGATGTCCCCGGTCGCGGGGTCGATGAGGTTCCAGAACGACTTTTCGAGGGACGGAACGACGACGGATTTCCCATCGGGCGAAATGGCGAGGCGATCGCAGCCGCCTTCGTAGGCGCGTTCCCAGACCAACGTGTCGGAAGTGAGATCGTAGCAGGCGAGTTTGGACAGGGTGGTGACGTAGAGACGTTGGGCGGGGACGCTGACGGCGATGCCCTTGACGTTCATGGGTTGGCCGTCGGCGTTGAGGCCGGCGGCGGGGATGCGTCGGAGGCAGCGGTAATCGTGGTCGATGTCGAACACGAGGATGCCATGCCCGCCGAACTCGAGGTAATTGCGGATGCCGGGCGCGGCGACGTAGAGGCGGCGGTCGGGGGAAGCGGCGTGAACGATCGGTGCGAGGACGCCGATCCAGAGGAGGGTTCGGAGGACGGAGGCGATCATGGGAGGAGAGGGGCCTTTGGGGGGATTATGGGGTGGCGTTCGTGGATGGAAATGTCGGATTCCGTTCGGGCGAGTGGAAGGCGCTGGTTGGGTCGGGGAGAAAACGAGAATTCGGGCTTGGATTCCCGATGCTGCTTCTTTAGTCACGGTCCACCGCATGGATTCCTCCCTGAGCAACCCGTCGGCGCCCTGGTGGCGTTCCCTGAGTCGTTATCATTGGTTCGTCTTTGCGATGGCGAGTCTGGCCTGGCTGTTCGATTGCCTCGATCAGCAGCTGTTCATTCTGGCGCGTCCGTCGGCGATGAAGGCGTTGCTCCCGCCGGGGATGGACGCCAACGAGTACGGCGGCTACGCGACGTCGATCTTTGTGGCGGGATGGGCGACGGGCGGGTTGATTTTCGGGTCGGTGGGAGACCGGATCGGACGGGCGCGGACCCTGACCATGACGGTGCTCATGTATTCCGTGTTCACGGGTTTGTCGGCGCTTTCGACCGGCTGGGTTGATTTTGCGGTGTACCGGTTCATCACCGGCCTGGGGGTCGGCGGTGTGTTCGGGTTGGCGGTGGCGTTGATTGCGGATGCGCTGCCGAACGAGTCGCGAACCGGGGCGCTGGGGATGCTTCAGGCGCTGTCGGCGGTGGGCAATGTCACGGCGGGATTGATCAGCATGGGGGTGGGCCAGTTGGTGGCGACGAACAAGATCTCGGCGGAGTGGTCCTGGAAGCTGATGTTTCTCATTGGCGCGGTGCCGGCGTTTCTTTGTGTTTTCCTCCAGTTGAAACTGAAGGAGCCGGAGAAGTGGGTGAAAGCGCGCGAGGAGGGGCGGCGGACGGGTGTGGCGTTCGGGTCGTATGGGTCCCTGTTCGGGGAGGCGCGATGGCGGAACCCGGCGCTGTTCGGGATGCTGTTGTGTGTGGCGGGGGTGATTGGGTTGTGGGGGATCGGATTTTTCGCGCCTGAACTGGTGGGGCCGGTGATCGAGCGGTCCTTGCGGGAGCAGCAGCTGCCCGCCGAGCAGATCGCGGGCGCGCGCGGGATTTGGATCGGGATCAACTCCATCGTGTTCAACGTGGGAGCGTTCTTGGGGATGATCGCGATGACGAAACTCGCGCAGAACCTGGGGCGGCGGCCCGCGTTCGCGATCGCGTTTTTGGCGGCGATGTTCGCCACGGGCGGTTACTTCCAGTTCTTCAATGGCAAGAGTGACATCTGGATGAGCGGCGTGATGGGCTTCTGCCAGTTGGCGTTGTTCGCGGGATTCGCGATCTATCTGCCCGAGCTTTTCCCGCTGCGATTGCGGAGCACGGGGACGAGCTTCTGCTACAACGTCGGACGGTTCCTCGCCGCGAGCGGGCCGTTCACAATCGGCAAGCTCCAGGCGAGCCTCAAGGCTGGCGCGACGACCCCGGAGGCGAAGATCGAAGCCTTCCGGAACGCGGCCACCTACATGAGCGCGATCTTCCTGCTGGGCCTGGTGGCGCTTCTGTTTCTTCCGGAGACCAAGGGCCGCCCGCTTCCCGAGGACGAAACCGCTCCAGCGCCCGCGCCGTCGCGTTGAATTGGGAATTGGAACGGGCGGTGTCGGCGCGGCGCATCTGTTCCCGCTCACCCGGGTCCGGATTCCGCGCAGGCGGCGACGAACGACGCGAAGATCGCCGCGTGGATCGGGTACCGGTCGCGGAGGCGTTCCGGGTGGAACTGGACGGAGAGTAGGAAGGGGAGGACTGAAAAGCGCGGTTCCGCTTCGAGGGCTTCGATCACGCCATCGGGACTCGTTCCGGCGACCCGCAAGGGCGGGGCGACGCGGCCGACGGCCTGGTGGTGGGTGCTGTTGACGCCGAACGGCGCGGTGCCGGCGATTGTCGCGAGCAGGGAGCCCGGTTCGGGTGTGACCTCGTGGACGATTTGAAAGCGTTCCCGCTGGCGGTTGTGGCCCGTGGAGGACGGCCGTTGGAGCGGGAGATCCGCGATCAGATCGCCGCCGAGGGCCACGTTGAGGATCTGCTGGCCTCGGCAGATCGCGAGGAGCGGGCGGGCCTGGCGGAAGGTTTCGTCGATGAGCAGAAGTTCGAACAGATCCCGTTCGCCCTCCTCCGGGACCACCGTCTTGGCGACGGGTTCGGGCAGGCCTGGGGAGTAGAGCGCGGGTTGGACATCCTCGCCGCCGGTGAGCAGGACGCCGGCGCAGCGCTGGACGGCGTCCCGGACGAGTCCCTGGTCGCGGGTGCACGGCATGATGAGTGGCAGGCCGCCCGCGGCGACCACGGCATCGGAGTAGCGTTGCGACACGCTCACGGCGGCGTCGGGGAACTCGGAGCCTTCGCGTTCGGTGTGGGGTGAAACGAGGATGAGGGGACGGGTTTGGAGCATGGAGGGGAAGCGGCGCTACAGCATGTCGCAGGCGCGGGTTGAATATCACCGGCCCGGCGCCGACTCCAAGCGCTTCGTGGGTGGGGCGACCGGAGGGAAGGGGTTCAGTCCGCGACGGCCACTTGCCTCGGCGGGTCGGGTGCCTGTTAATCGGCGGCGTGCGCTGGCGGAAAGTGGCGATTCTGGGCGTTGGACTGCTTGGCGGCTCCCTGGGAATGGCGATTCGATTCCGGGGGTTGGCCGGGGAGGTCCATGGTTTTGTGCGACGCGAAGCGACGGCGCGGGAGGCTGTGGAGGCCGGGGCTGTCGACGTCGCGGGCGACCGGTTGAGCGAGGCCGTTTCGGGGGCGGATCTGGTGGTGTTGTGCACGCCGGTGGCGCGGATTGCGGCGTTGGCGGCGGAGATCGTTCCCTTTTTGGAGCCGCGCGCGTGTGTGACGGATGTCGGATCGGTCAAGGGGGTGGTGGTCGACGCGGCGGAGGGGCGAATTGCGGCGGCGGGAGGTTTTTTTGTCGGGAGCCATCCGATGGCGGGATCGGAGCGGACGGGAGTGGGCGCGGCGCGGAGGGATTTGTTCGAGGGAGCGCTCACGGTCGTGACGCCGACGTCGGCGAGCCGGGAGGAGGCCGTGGCGTTGGTGCGGGGACTTTGGGAATCGGTGGGTTCGAAGGTTTCGACGATGACTCCGGGACTTCACGACGAACTCGTGGGTCGGAGCAGCCATCTTCCCCACCTCGTGGCGGTGGCGTTGGCGCAGTTCGTGTTGTCGCCGAGTCACCCGGCCGAGCAGGCCTCGGTGTGTGCCACGGGGTTCCGTGACACGACGCGTGTGGCGTCGGGTTCGCCGGAAATGTGGCGGGACATCGCGTTGGGGAATCGGGTGGCGATTCTGTCGGCGCTCGAGGGGATGGAAGGGATGCTGGGAGCCTTGCGGAAGCTGTTGGAGGCGGGGGACGGCGAAGGATTGGAGGCGTTGCTTCGATCGGCGAAGGATCGGCGGGACGCCTGGTGTGGAGGCGGGGCGAAGTCCCCGGTGGAGTAGGCGGATCCGGGGTGAGCGCGATTCGAAACTGGACCTGATCCTAGGGAACTGGAACTCATCTGCGCCGTCCGGGACGAACCGAAACGACCCAAGCGAAACGTGCCGTTACCCTCCCTCATCGAGATTGAACCGCTGGCCGGGGTGCCGGAGGCGTGTGTGACGGTGCCGGGTTCGAAGAGCATCACGAACCGGGCGCTTGTGTTGGCGGCGTTGGGACGTGGGCGGACGACTTTGCGGGGGGCGCTTTGGAGTGAGGACACGCGGGTCATGACGGAGTGTCTGGAGCGGCTTGGGTTTGACGTGGAGGTGGAGTCGGACCCGGTGGAAACGGGCAATCGGACCATTTCGGTGACGGGTCACGGCGGGGACATTCCGGTGCCGCGGGGCACCCGATTTCCGATGGAGCTTTTCGTGGGCAACGCGGGAACGGCGGCGCGCTTCCTTGCGGCCATGGTCTGTCTCGGATCCGGGAGCTACCGGTTGTCGGGGGTGCCGAGGATGCACGAACGTCCGCAGGCGGAACTTTTCCGGGCGTTGCGCGGGCTTGGGTACCGGATCGAAGCGCCGAACGACCGGCTGCCGGCGGAGATTCAGGGTGGCGGGCGGCGTCCGGGGCGGTGTGCGGTCAGCGTGAACGAAAGCTCGCAGTTTGCGTCGGCGTTGATTCTGGGTTCGCGGGCTGGGGGATGGGACGTCGAGGTGGCTGGGGGCGACGAGGAAGAACTGCCGTACGTCGAGATGACGCGGGAGATGGTGGGGCAATTTCCGGTGGGTGGAGGGGAATTCCGGGTGGAGCCGGACGCGTCGAGCGGGAGCTATTTCTGGGGTGCGGACTCGGTATTGGGCCAGGGGACGCGGAGGACGGGGAGGATCCGGGTGGAAGCGTGGCCGGACTCGGGGTGGCAGGCGGACGCGGCATTTCCCAGGTACCTCCCGTTGCCGGAGGAGATTTCGCGGGCGACGGATCTGGCGGACAGCATCATGACGGCGATTGTGCTGGCGCCCTTTGCGGAACGGCCGGTGCGATTCACGCGGCTGGGGAGGTTGCGGGTGCAGGAGTGCGAGCGGGTGGCGGCGTTGCGGACCGAATTGACGCGATGCGGAGCCCGGGTCGAGGAGGGGGGGGACACGCTGACCGTGCATCCTTCGAAGCTTCACGGGGCGGAGGGGGAGACCTACGGGGATCACCGGAGGGCGAGGTGTTTCGCGGTGGTCGGGTTGAAGGTGGAGGGAATCCGGCTGAGGGATCCGGGTTGTGTGGGGAAGACGTTTCCGAATTTTTTCGCCAGGCTGGCGGAACCGCCGCCCCGGGGATTGGGTGTGCGCCTGCGGAGTTCGGGCGCGGGCACGGGGGCGTACCTGGGAGGGGACGACCTTCTGGCGGGTTGACCTGGGTGGCGGGGTGAAACAAGGCCGGTGGAAACAGGACGGCGAATGCGGAGGCGGGATCATTCGGGGGACGGACAACAAACATGAGCAAGAACAACATCGTCATCGCGCTGGACGGGCCGAGCGCCAGCGGCAAGGGGACCTGCGGCCGGTGGCTCGCCCGGAAACTGGGGTTTCGATTCGTCGACACGGGCGCGATGTACCGGACGCTCACCTGGCACTGCTTGAAGTCGGGCATCGAAATCCGGGATGCGGGCGCGGTGGTGTCGGTGGTGCGGACCTGGGATGCCTCGATGGTCGTCGAGGACGGCGACATCCGGTTGCGGGTGGGCGGTTATTTCCCGCAGGCGGAGATCCGGTCGGACGAAGTCTCCCAGACGGTGGCGAAGGTCTCACCGATCGCGGGGGTGCGGGTGTGGATGGTCCGCACTCAGCGCGAATGTCTGGGGTTCGGGGATCTCGTCATGGACGGACGGGACATCGGCACGCACGTGTTTCCCGAGACGCCGTTCAAGTTTTTCCTGACCGCGAGCGATGAGGTGCGGGCGCGTCGGCGGAGAGCGGAAGGTTCGAAGGAGGACACGGCGGAACGGGACCGGCGGGACGCGGTGCGGACGGTGGCCCCGCTGGAGCCGGCCCGGGATGCGGTGATGGTGGACAACTCCCACGAGAGTCCCGCGGTCACGGCGGAGTTCATGCTGGCGCATTTCACGGCTCGGCGGGCGTCTCTGGGTCTTTGAGGGGGCGGTATGCGGCATGTTCAAGGGGAAACGGCGACCCGCCCCACGGGGGTGGTGGTGGCGATTGATGGGCCCGGGGCGTCGGGGAAGAGCACGGTATCGAGGGCGGTGGCGGCGGCCCTTGGGTATGCGTACGTGGACACCGGGGCGATGTACCGGACCCTCGCGTGGCACTGTCTGAAGACCGGGGTGGATCCGGCGGATGCGAAGGCGGTGGCGGCGACCTGCCGGCGATGGAAGGCGCGGCTTTATTTGGAGGATGCCGAGACGCGCGAAGTGGTTCTGTTGGTGGACGGCTACCGGCCAAGCCGGGAGATCCGGTCGCGGGAGGTGAGCGCGGCGGCGTCGGATGTGGCGGTGGTGGCCGGCGTGCGGACCTGGATGAGGCATCGGCAACGGGAGTGCCTTCAATTCGGGAACCTCGTGATGGAGGGGCGGGACATCGCCACGAATGTGTTTCCCGAGACGGACTTCAAATTCTGGCTCGATGCTTCGCCAGCGGAGCGGGCGCGACGGCGCCGCGCCCAGGGTGTGGACGAGAATCTCGCGGCCCGCGACCGGCAGGACAGCCAGCGCGCGTCGGCGCCCCTGATGATGGGATTGGGGGCTGTGAGGATCGACACCACGGACAGGCCGGTTCCGGAGATCGTGGCCGAGATCGGGGGAAGGGTGAGGGGGTGAGAGAGAGGGGGGGAAGTGAGGGGGATCATTTGTCCCTTGTGTCCCTTAGGTCCCTAGGGCCTGAGGTGACCTAGGG
>JBFWOK010000150.1:0-16846 GCA_050250555.1 Limisphaerales bacterium | reverse complement strand
ATCTGCTCGCGAAGCTCGTCGATCAACTCGCTCGTCAATTCTCTCCCGCAAACTCGGACCACTCAGCTCATCCTGGGCCGAGTCGCCGCCGGTGTCCAGCACCGAGTCTTGTGGGACACGTTGAACCTGCCGGGGCGCGATGACGCGGGGTTGGGGACCGGCGCCCGCGCCCGCCAGAGCGGGCTTGCCGCCGGCTAATGTCCGGTGGCCCTCCGGGCCCAGAAAGTTGGCCAATCTCCAGGGCCCCACGGGCCCTTGGATCGACCTTTCCGCCGAGATCATCGAGGAGCGGAAACCAAAAAGAGGCCGGGCGAATGCCCGGCCCCTCGTGAACTGTTGTGTTGGACTCGATCGATCGCGCGAGCGATCAGCGGGTCCGGTAATACGCCTGCGCGTCGGTTGGCGAGACGTTCATCGGGCTCGTGGCGCCGGCGACGTCCGTGTACGGGCCAGTCACCGCGCTGGCCTTCTGGAGTGTGCCCTTGAACGTGATCGTCGCGCCGGTGGCGGTGCGGGCGATCGCGATCTCGGGCTTGGCCGCATCCACGGCGCCCGAGGGCGAGACGATCTGGATGGCGTTGATGCCGGCGCGAGGCGTTCCGGTCAGGCCCCAATTGTTCTCGGTGGAACCTTCGAGGATGAACTCGTTCGCCTTCAGACCGGAGAACACGACGTACGTCCCGGCCGCGTGCACGGCGGGATCGGTCGGCGTCACCTTGGTGAGCGAGGTGGGGTTCGGGGCCGAAGACGCCAGGACGACGGGCTTGATCTCGGTGCCGTTGACGTCGGTGACCCTGTAGCCGCCGCCGCGACCGGCGACGCCGCCGAGGGTGTAGACCACGAGGTCGTAGCCGGTTCCGCCGGTGAGCTGGCTGGGCAGGTTCTTGACGGTCACCAGGGTGGTGGTGGCGTTGCCCGTGTCGAGGTAGCCGACCATGAGCTGGCGATCGGATCCGGTGAGCGCGGTGTTTTCCTCGCCGCGGCCGGTCGACGACCAGGTGTTGGGGCAGGTCCACTCGACGGTGGCCGTTGTGTTCTGGGCGGCCCCGGCGACATCCGCCTTCAGGGTGATCGGGCCGCTCTCGTCGGAGTTCGGTCCCGACACGTTGTTCCAGTTGGATTGGGCGATCGGATCGGCGCCCGCGATTTCCGTGGGTCCCATCCAGGAACCGACGCCGTTGGGTTCCTCACTTCCGAAGTTAACGCCGATGGAGTAGGTCTGGCTGCCGCGGGCCTTGTTGGGTTCGTAGTCGCCGTAGTCGCGGAAGACAGCGGCCCAGTTGTCGCGGAATTCCTCGGTGAGGTTGCCGTTTTCGGGGCCGAACACGGGGCCGACGTACATCTTGGCCGGAAGGGGGCCGCTTTCGTTGGAGCCGTCCGCCGGATTAAAGTCGCTGATGCCGAGTTGGATCCAGGTCGTGGCGTTATCGCTGCGGTACATGTGCATCACGTCACCCGCGCGGCGGAGACGGACCCAGGCGTTCGGGTACTGCGGGGTGCCGCCACCGCCGCTGCCGCTGGTCTCGGCCCCCGTGCTGAGGCGGCGATTGGTTTCATAGGAAAAGTTCGAGGCGCCACCGTCGGCTTTGATCGTCGGGTTGACGTGGGTGTTCTGATAGCGGGCGGCTTCGGTGCCGGTGCCAATCAGGGAGTCGCGCGCGTGGATTCCGGTGCGCGCCCACTGGGACGAGGGGTCCTGGTACTCGACGCGGACAACCTTATCGAAGTCACCGGTGACTTCCTCATAGACGAACGTGACGTCGTCGTTGGTCGACCAGAAGGCATTGCCACCGGAGTTGACATTGAACCCGTCGTCCGCGACGGCGATGGCGCCGGCCGGGAAGGCATCGGGTTGGGTGCCGAGAGCCGCCCAGGTCATCTTGGAGATGGTGAACGGAAGCGTGGTGGCCGCCATGGTGTTGCCCTTGACGTCCTTCACGCCGCTGATGGTCAACGCGTAGGTCGAGCCCTGCGTCAGGCCGGTGGTGGTCAGGACCGCGCCATCTTCCAGCGAGGATTTACCGCTTGAATTGGGGACGTGGCGCACAGCCGAGATCGTGCCACTGCCCAGCGCGAAGTTGGCGGCCACCACGGACGCGGGATCGACGGATTCGTCGAAGATGACGCCGACTTCGATGCCGCCATTCGACGTCTTGATGCCGGCCACCGAGACCACCTTGGGCGGAATGGTGTCGGCCGCGACGGTAAGGACGGCCTCGGCGCTGATGACTTCGGCTCCCGGGACATTGACCTTGACCGTGTACTTGGCCCCGTTGTCGGCGAGCGTCAGGAGGGGTGTGGTGTAGGACGCGCTGTTCGCGCCAGCGATGTCGGCGCCGTTCTTTCGCCACTGGTAGGCGGGAGCGGAGACGCCGGTGTAGGAGGTCGCGACGCTGAAGCTCGCGTAGACACCTTCGATCGTCGAAACAGCGTCGGGTTGGTCGTCGATCTGGACCGTTCCAGCGGGCGCGAACGCGCCGATCACGGATCCGGCCATCGGACGGAGGTTTCCGGCCGCGGTGGTGTCATCGGTTTTGCGCCACGCGACTTCGCTCCAGTCGCCGCCGCCGCCTTCCTTCATGACGAGGTAAACGGCGTAGCGCCTGTTGGCCACCATGGTGACCGGAGCCGCGGTGGTCTCCTCCACGCCAGGCTCCTGGAACGCTTGACAGCAGCTCGCGAGTTCCTGCGCGATCACCTGGGCGTTGGCCGGGTTGTCGTCGGTGCTCAGGTACAGCTGCGCCTGGTCGTCGGCGCGGATGAAGAAGTCGTAATCGCCGGAGACGGCCGGCGTGATGAATCCGGAGACGCGGGCCCCGTAGTTGTCGCCGTAGCCGTTGGGCGTGATGAACGACGTCACGTACCGGACCTCGTCGGGCTGATTGTTCTGGTACTTCGCGGAATCGAGGAGGGTGTAGATGTCGACACCGTCCAAGCCGGTGAAGAATTCGACCTTCATCACGCCGGGGGCGAAGACATCCGCCGCCTGGGTGCTGGCCGAGAACGCGAGGCCGGCTCCGAGGGCCACGCCCCCGAGCCACCGCGAACTCAGCCTCAACATCGAGTTACTCATGTGCATAATGGGTTGATGGATCGTCGATCGTTCGTTGCCTGAATGCTGAACTCCTGAAACCCAACGGGAACACTCGACACCCAACGCGGGTGGGAAGCTTCCTAAGGACAACAGGGACTTGGGAAGGTACGCAAGAACGCGGCAAGTCTGTCAATTTCATTGTCGCCAAATGGACTTGTCGGGTGCATCCCCGCGTTGGCGGCGCTTTCGTGATAAACGCCTGCCAAAGATCCCCGCTGTCGGAATCGGAATCGGAATCGGAATCGAATTGGAAACTTGGGTTCTCAACCGGGATCGAAGCGTCAGACCCCTAATGATACGGATACGGATACGGATACCGATATCGATAATTCCGATTCCGACCGCGAACCCGATCGTGGAGGACCACCGCCAGGATGAAAATTCGCTCGAACCAGAACCGTGTCGAACGGAGTGCTTGACGATTGCAAAGTGATATCATAGCAATATCGCCGTGCGGGCAAACCAACGGAATCTTGGCAGCCCGCGGAAAGGGTCCTCATGAACAACGAGAGTCAAAGCATCCAAAGGAATCGGGAACGCATGGTCGAAGTCTTGAGCGGTTGGGGCATGTTGGCGGTCGTCATCGTTCTCATTCCCACGAGTATCGCTCTTCTCATCTATTCGATCGCTGGGGGAGTGGAGCGGCAGGGGCACCCGTATTGGGGGCTCATGATCCTCGCGATTCTATGCATCCCCACCTGGATCATCCTGCTGAACGGCTTTTTTGCGTTGCAACCGAACGAGGCGCGCGTGCTGGTGCTGTTTGGAGCGTACAAGGGAACCGTGCGGACCAGCGGATTCCATTGGGGGAACCCATTCTACAGCGGCACCAGTTTCCGGCAGCAGGCTCTGTTGGATTCCCTGGTCTGCGAAAACGCGGGCGGCGGGAAGCGTGCGCCGGCCGCGGCGGATCCGCACCGCCGGAACAAGGTTTCGTTGCGCACGCGGAACTTCAACAGCGAGAAACTCAAGGTGAACGACAAGCGCGGCAACCCGATCGAGATCGGGGCGGTGATTGTCTGGCGGGTGGAGGACACCGCGCAGGCGATGTTCGACGTGGACAACTACGACCACTATGTCCGCGTGCAGAGCGAATCGGCGATCCGGCACCTGGCGAGTTGCTACTCCTACGACCACGGCGACGACACCGCCGTGGACGAGGTGAATCTGCGGAGCGGCGTCGACGAGGTGTCGGCGGCCTTGTGTTCGGAACTGCAGCAGCGCCTTGCGAAAGCGGGCGTGGTGGTGGACGAGGCGCGGCTCACGCATCTGGCCTACGCGCCGGAGATCGCGCAGGCGATGCTGCGAAGGCAGCAGGCGGAGGCGGTGATCGCGGCGAGGCAGAAGATCGTTCACGGCGCGGTGAGCATGGTGGACATGGCTTTGAAGGACCTGGCGGAACGCCAGGTGGTGACCCTCGACGACGAACGGAAGGCCGCGATGGTCTCGAATCTCCTGGTGGTGCTTTGCGGGGAGGCTGAGGTGCATCCGGTCGTCAACACGGGAACGCTGTACACATGAACGCCGCCATGGAACGACCTGTGCGTCCGTCGGGCGCGGGGGGAATGGGCTGGGCGGGTGACATGCCCGAGTATTCCGCGCCGTGGTCCGGGCTTCAGAAGGCGATCAGCGGACTCGTCACCGTCATCCTGGGCGTTGTCACGGCCGCGCTTTTCCGGGAGCCGATCCCATCCGGGGTGCGTCTGCTCGCGGTCGCCGGAGTCGTGGTGATTCTTGGAATCGGGCTGGCGTCGATGGTGCTTGGCTACGCGATCGGCGACCGCGAGGTGCTGGTGCGCCGGCCGTTCCGGCGCACGCGGCTCCCGCTGGCCGGGTTGGTGGAGGTCGTCGCGGAACCGGACCTGGCATGGGGCGCCCTGCGGTTGTTCGGGAATGGCGGCTTCCTGTCGTCGACGGGCATTTTCTGGAATCGCCGGCTCGGGCGGTTCCGGTTGCTCGCGAACAACACATCGACGGCGGTGCTGTTGCGCTATGCGGACCGGCGTGTGGTGCTGTCGCCGGCGGATCCGACCGGGTTTGCGCGGGAAGTCCGTCTTCGGGCGGGGTTGACAGGCTGATCATGGCGGAGCGCAAGGCATTTCTCCTGAGGATCGATCCCTCGGTCTGGGCCGAACTCGAGGCCTGGGCCGAATCGGAATTGCGCAGCGTCAACGGCCAGGTTGAGTTTGTCCTGCGAGAGGCGTTGCAGCGGCGGCGCGGGCGGTCCCTCCCGGTCCAGCCCGCGCGTGAACCGCCCCCTCGCCGCGAAGGCCACGAAGGACATCCAGGACACGACGGCCGATCGAAGGGCGAGGATCCAGGACCGGCATCGCCTTCGTGACTTTCGTGGATCGTGGATCGTGGCGGTTGCCGCGGTTCTTGCGACGGATGCGCCGAGGAGGGGGAGGGAGAGGGGTTGGGAAACGGTCTTGGACGGCCCCCCGACCCCTCAGTCCAGATCGAAAAGGAGGACCTGAGCCGGGCCAGACGCCTTGAATCGCAGGGAGACCTCGCCGGAGATGGACGCTCCATCGCCCGCCGAGAGGGGGAGGTCATTCAAGGTTCCGGTGCCCTCGGCGACGTGGACCCAGGCGTGGCGGTCCTGGCCAAGCACATGGACGACCTCCTCTCCGCCGTGAAAGCGGCCGATCCAGAGATCCGCGTCCTGATGGATGGCGATGGATCCGTGCCGGCCGGTGGACGAGGCGACGAGTTGAAAACGCCCCGGAACGGGGTTTTCGAGCGCTTTCTCCTGGTACCTGGGCGCGACGCCCGAACGATCCGGACGGATCCAGATCTGGAGAAGGTGGACGGGTTCGGTGCGCGACGCGTTGAACTCGCTGTGCCGGACTCCGCTTCCGGCGGCCATGTACTGAACGTGACCCGGGCGGATGACGCTGCCGTTGCCCATGGAGTCCTGATGCTGGAGGGCGCCGCTGAGGACGACCGTGATGATCTCCATGTCGCGGTGCGCATGGGTGGGAAAGCCGCCGCCCCCCGCGATGCGGTCGTCGTTGAGCACGCGAAGCGAGCGGAATCCCATGTGCGCGGGGTCGTGGTACTCCGCGAAGGAGAACGTGTGCGCGGCCTTCAGCCAGCCGTGATCGGCATGACCGCGTTCCGCGGCGGGGCGGAGCTTGAGGGGCGCGGGTGTCGAGGAGGGGAATTCGGGAGGCGTCATGAAATAATTTCGACAGGCGGCCCTTCGACCATGAAGCAGAGCCCGCCCATCATTCGCTTCTCCTCAACGCGCCCTCCGGTGGCGACGAGGAAGGCGCGGACGCATTCCGCCAGGCGATCGTCGTACGACATGCGGGGTGCATACCCGTTTTCCGTGCGGCGATCACGAAAAAGGCAGGTTCCTCGACAGATCCGTTGGACATTCCATGAACCCTCCACCTTAGGAGTGCGGCGCTCCGCGCCGCTTTGGCTTTGGCTCTGGTGGGGCTCGCCATGCTTCGGCGCTCCGTAGCGATCCAAAGCGGCGCAAAGCGCCGCACTCTCCAAAGGACCTGGTCCAGGTTCGACGTCACCTCGGGATGAACGATGCGCGACCGCAAACCGATCCGTGTCCGCGATTATCCGGTGCCGTCGTGCGCTTCGATCCGCCGCAGTGCGGTGCATTGCATTCGCAAGGGAGGCGGCCGAGGCGGCCGGGGAGCCTGGAACCGGGCGCCGGCGACGTCGGAGTGAAGGATCCCGACCTCGTGTCGGGAATCCTGTCGAGTGAGTTTCGGTCCTCAAACTCAGTCGCAACTCACTGCTTTGAAGCGAATTGTAACGCCCGCGTCCGCAAATTCCGGGTCCCCGCGTGTCGGCGGAACTTACGATCGGATCCATGGCATAGTGACTTCATGGAGCCTCAATTTCACTTGCCAAAGGGACTAAGTCGAAAGGATTAGATTTGCGGATTGTGTTCAAGTGTCACGTTTTCAGTTGGTTACAACAGTAAAGAAATTCCTGAGTCTCGCGGTGTTCCTTAGTCCGGTCCGGGGTGGATCCCTGGCACGGCGGGTGCTGAATGGTGGCAGGTTCGAGCTGAGTCCAAGGAGGCGGCGAACCGAAAAAAACAATTCCGAGAAAGTAGTACCCCTATGAACATCAAGATGATTGCGGTGGCGGTTCTGGCGGTTGGTTCGGTTCTCGCGCCGGTCGCGAACGCGGCGCAGGTCGTGTTCTCGAATCCGACCTGGCGCCTGCAGACCTACGGCGGTGGCGAATTCGGCGCCGACCTGCTCGGCGTGGGTGGTTCGGTTGATTTCTACACCTTCTGCCTGGAGAAGAACGAAGGGATGGGTTTTGGCACGCCGTACGACTACACGCTGGCGACGGCGGCGATGGCGGGTGGCCTGGGTGGCGGGAATCCCGATCCGATTTCGGCGGGGACGTCGTTCCTATACCAGCAGTTCCTCAACCAGACACTCCCTGGCTACAACTTCGCGACCAGCACGGCCGCGGAACGGGCCGCGCGGGCCGCGAGCGGGAGGGACCTGCAGAACGCGATCTGGGGATTGGAGGACGAGCAACTCGTGGATCTCGCCAACCCGTTCATCGTCCAGGTGGTGAATGCGTTCGGTTCGATCGCCGCGGCCAAGGCGCACGCGACGTCCGGAGCCATCGGCGTGTTGAATCCGACGAACCCGGCGTTGTCGCCGACCAGCCCGCTCTACCGTCGGCAGAGTGTTCTGATCAATCTGCCGGACAACGGCACCGCGGCGATGATGCTCGGTGGAAGCCTGATGCTGATCGGCGCGGTTCGGCGACGGACGGCCTGAACCACGGGGAATCGATCGCAATTCATCTTGGAAAGGGGCGCTACGGCGCCCCTTTTTCGTGCGCGCTTCGGCCGCGGAACGCGATGAGAGACAAGACACCTGAGAGACAAGACACCCGTCCCTTCGTTGCGACAGAATTTGCAGTGCGGTGCTCCGCGCCGCTTTGGCTTTGGCTCTGGTGGGGCTCGCCATGCTTCGGCGCTCCGTAGCGATCCAAAGCGGCGCAAAGCGCCGCACTCTCCAAAGGACCTGGTCCAGGTTCGACGTCACCGTGGGGTGAACTCCGCGAAACCACAGGCCGATCCGTGTCCGCGATTATCCCGCGCCGTCGTGCGCTTCGATCCGCCGCAGTGCGGTGCATTGCATTCGCAAGGGAGGCGGCCGAGGCGGCCGGGAAGCCTGGAACCGGGCGCCGGCAACGTCGGAGCGAAGGATCCGGAGCCCGTGTCGGGAATCCTGTCGAGTGAGTTTCGGTCCTCAAACTCAGTCGCAACTCACTGCTTTGAAGCGAATTGTAACGCCCGCGTCCGCAAATTCCGGGTCCCCGCGTGTCGGCGGAACTTACGATCGGATCCATGGCATAGTGACTTCATGGAGCCTCAATTTCACTTGCCAAAGGGACTAAGTCGAAAGGATTAGATTTGCGGATTGTGTTCAAGTGTCACGTTTTCAGTTGGTTACAACAGTAAAGAAATTCCTGAGTCTCGCGGTGTTCCTTAGTCCGGTCCGGGGTGGATCCCTGGCACGGCGGGTGCTGAATGGTGGCAGGTTCGAGCTGAGTCCAAGGAGGCGGCGAACCGAAAAAAACAATTCCGAGAAAGTAGTACCCCTATGAACATCAAGATGATTGCGGTGGCGGTTCTGGCGGTTGGTTCGGTTCTCGCGCCGGTCGCGAACGCGGCGCAGGTCGTGTTCTCGAATCCGACCTGGCGCCTGCAGACCTACGGCGGTGGCGAATTCGGCGCCGACCTGCTCGGCGTGGGTGGTTCGGTTGATTTCTACACCTTCTGCCTGGAGAAGAACGAAGGGATGGGTTTTGGCACGCCGTACGACTACACGCTGGCGACGGCGGCGATGGCGGGTGGCCTGGGTGGCGGGAATCCCGATCCGATTTCGGCGGGGACGTCGTTCCTATACCAGCAGTTCCTCAACCAGACACTCCCTGGCTACAACTTCGCGACCAGCACGGCCGCGGAACGGGCCGCGCGGGCCGCGAGCGGGAGGGACCTCCAGAACGCGATCTGGGGACTGGAGGACGAGCAACTCGTGAATCTCGCGAACCCGTTCATCGTCCAGGTGGTGAATGCGTTCGGTTCGATTGCCGCCGCCAAGGCGCACGCGACGTCCGGAGCCATTGGCGTATTGAACCCGACGAACCCGGCGTTGTCGCCGACCAGCCCGCTCTACCGGCGGCAGAGTGTTCTGATCAACCTGCCGGACAACGGCACCGCGGCGATGATGCTCGGTGGAAGTCTGATGCTGATCGGCGCGGTTCGGCGACGGACGGCCTGAACCACGGGGAATCGATCGCAATTCATCTTGGAAAGGGGCGCTACGGCGCCCCTTTTTTTTGTTGGGTGGCGTGCTCTGACCGCGGGTGGCGAATGGAAAGGGCGGGGCGTTTCCCGACTTACGACGGCTTGGAGTCGGCGGGCCGATCGGATCGTGGAGCGATCGGAACGCGGATGCGGACGCAGGTTCCTTTGCCCCATGCCTGCGGCGATTCGATCCTCAAGGTGCCCGACAGCATGGCGATGCGCTCCGACACGCTGTCGAGTCCCAGTCCCCGGCGCCCGCCGGAAGCCCGGACCACCGCTTCGGGATCGAAGCCGCGGCCATCGTCGGCGACGGAGAGTTCGAGGGAGGTCTCGTCGGCCGCGCGCAGGGAGATTCGGGCCGACGTCGCGTTGGAGTGTTTGAGGATGTTGTTCACGAGCTCCTGGGTGATCCGGTAGAGCAGGACATCCTCGTCTTTCGAGAGTCGGCCATCGACGGGTTCGAACGCATGGCGGAAATCGATGGTGGAGCTTGCGGAGGCGCGGTCGATCATGTCGCGGAGGGCGGTGGTGAGGCCCAGGCGTTCGAGTTCGGCGGGTCGGAGGTTGTGGGCGATGGCGCGGGCCTGATCCACGGCGATCTGGGAAGCATGATCGATTTCGCGGAGGCGTTCGACCGCGGCCGGGGGAGCCTCGGGCCACTGAAGTCCGAGCAGGGCGACGTGGTTCCTGAGGATGAGGAGTTCCTGTCCCAGGCCGTCGTGGAGTTCCTTGGCGAGACGGCGGCGCTCATTCTCCTCGTGATCCAGGAGGCGCCGCGAAAACTCCTGCTGGGCGGCACCGATCCGTTTCAATCGCCGGACGCGCCAGGAGTAGATTCCGCCGGCGGCGATCGCGGCGAGGGCGAGGATCGAGGCTCGGAAGGTGTTGGTCCGCCACCAGGGCGCTCCGACACGGACCCTGAGGGTCTCGGGAGTTTGGGAGGGGAGTCCCGAGTCATTGAAGGCGATGAGTTCGAAGACGTAGTTGCCGGCGGGCAACGCCCGGTAGGAGGCCACGCGATCGGTCCCGGCGTCCTCCCAGTCGTCGCTCAATCCGCGGAGTCGATGCCGATACCGAACGCGCTGGGGAGCCAAATAGCTGAGGCCCGCGTAGTGAATATCGACGCGATGATAGCCTGGAGGGAGATCGAGGCCTGGGTCCACGGAAGCCCGCCGATCGCTGGTCGTCGCGGCCGGATGGGTGAGGGTGGGTTCGCCGTCGACGATCACGCGCTCGATCGTGGGGACGGGAGGGACGTCATTGGTGCGGACCTCGCCCGGGTGGATGGTTGCGACTCCCTTGTCCGTGGCGAAGTGGATGTAGCCGTCGGGAGTCAGGGCGCCGGCCCTTCCCGTGGCGAGGATCACCGACCGCAGTCCATCCGCTCCCGACCATGAGCGGGCCAGGACATGGGGGGACAGACCCTCCGCGACGGCGTGGAGGTTGGTTTTCGAGAGACGGCCGACGTGCCCGCCGAGGCCGATCCAGAGGTTTCCGGCATGATCGTCGACGAGGGGGCCTCCCACGGGGGGGCCGCCGTGCTTGGCTTCGAACGCGAAGAACTGATCCCCGCGGATCCGCCAGAGACCGCGGTACGTGGATGCCCAGACGGTTCCATCGGGGTCCACGGCCAGGTCGGCCACCTGCTCAATGGGTCTGGGCTGAAGCTTGATGAAGGTCTGAACGGACCCGTTGCGAACTCGATTGAGGCCGTTTCCGGTGCCGATCCAAAGGGTTCCGTCGGGGGCTTCGACCGCGCAGGTGACGTCCTTGTGCGACAGGGGAGGCCCCGACCACGGGACCGGCTTGTTGTCGGGACCCATCTGAAGGAGGCCTCCTTCGGTGCCGATGAGAAACCCGTTCGTCGCGGTTTGGAGGAAGAAATTGGGGGAGGCCCGGGCGCGATCGAATACTTCCGTGTCGATTTTTGTGAAAGCACCCTGTTCGAGGAATCCCCAATCGCCGAATCGATTGCCGAACCAGATCCGGTCCCGGCCATCGATTCCGATGCAGGTGACGTCCTGGATCGGCGAAGGAGACGGTGGCGGCGAGGGGACGGAGAAGCGTTGGGAGGCTGGGGGGCGGACGGCGATCCCTTGGCTGCCGCCGATCCAGAGGGTTCCATCGCGGGTGACCGCGAGGGCGCTGACGGCGGGCAGGCCATCGGGGAAAGGCGACATGATCCGGATCTTGCGGCGGGTCAACTGGTACAGGTCGCCGATTTCCGTGCCGATCCAGACGCTGCCTTCGCGGTCGGCGAAGACGGAGGTGACGAGCCCGTTTCCAAGTCCGTCGGCGGCGCCGAAGAACTCCTGCTGGCCGTCCCGCCACCGGATGAGCCCGGTCAGGGTTCCCACCCAGAGGGCGCCGAAGCGGTCCTCGTGGATGGAGGTGATGAATGCGGAGAGGCTCATGGATCCATCCGCCTGCAGCAGCGGAATTCGTTCCTGCCGGCCATCCATGAAGCGCGCCAGCCCGGCGCTGGTGCCGATCCAGAGCTGATCCGTCGAGTCGACGTGCAGGACTTTGATGCCGGGACCCTTTCGGGGGATATCCTCGACGCGGCCTGATTGGACCGTCATGAGCCGGCCTGAGAAGAAACCGATCCAGAGGCGCCCACCCCGTTCGAGCGCGAACGAAGTCGGGTGGGCGAGGGATTCGGGGTCGGGCGCGTCGAGCGGCGCGAATCTGTCGCCGGTTCTCCGGAAGATCCCTCCTCCGTCGGTCCCGACCCAGACGGTGCCTTCGGCGTCCTGGGCGAGGCATTTGATGCGGTCGTTGGAGAGGCCGGTTTCGCCACGCCACGGGGAGACGCGGCCATTGGAGAACTGGTGGAGACCTTCGGTGTCGGTGCCGATCCAGAGACTTCCGTCGCGGTCCGCGAGGAGAGCTGTGACGAAATGATCCTTCCGCGAATCCATTCCGCCGAGGTCGATGGATCGAAACCCGTGGCCGTTGAACTGGAAGAGGCCGGAGGGCGAGCCGAACCACAGGTGGGCATCCGTGGTCTGAGTGGCCGCGCTGACGAAGGAGAGGTCGAGATCCTGGGATGCGCCCCAGGCGCGAAAGTCCGGAAAGCCCTCGGCCGCTGAACGGACGGGAAGGATCACCGCCAGCAGGCACGCGAGGAGACCCGCCGAGGGGTTGGGGTCCGCGAAACTCATGGCGAAGGAACCTAGTCGCGGCCGTTTGACAATGGGAAGCGATGATCGGCGTCTCCGCGCGCGCACGTAGGTTCATATACGCGCTTGGGCGAATTCACGGCTGGCCTGGGTTCGGGCTAGAAACTGATCCATCCGCCCGGGAGGGCGCCTGGCTTCTTGCGATGAAAGTCCTGATCGTCGATGACTCCGTGAAGATGCGCGATTGCCTGGCGGCATGGCTTCGGCCGCTGGGCGTCATCGTCGTCCAGGCCGCGAACGGCCTGGAGGCCGTGGACGCGTTCATCCGGACGTCGCCCGATTGGACGCTGATGGACATCGAGATGCCCGGGATGGATGGCCTGAGCGCGGCGGGGGAGATCCGCCGGCTGTCGCCGGAGGCGCGGATCGCCATCGTTTCCGCGCACGACACACCGGGGTTTCGGCGGGCGGCGTTGGAGGTGGGCGTCCGCGGTTTTCTGTCGAAATCCGAGCTGCACCGGATCGCGGAGGTGCTGGGTATCCCTGAACTCAATTCCCGAAATGAACCTGAATCCTGACGACACACGGCTCGCGCGGCGGTTGACCGACCGGCGGGGACACGGATGGACGGTCGACCGCGCGCGCGCCCTCGGGTGCTTCGTGCTGCTGGCCTTGGGTCTGGGTCTGGGTCTGGGGCCCGGGTGGATGGGGAGGGCGGTCGCGCTCGAGGTGACCGAGATCCGCGTCGCCGCCACCGAGGTGGAGGTCGGGTTCCGTGATGACGCGGCGACCGGGGCGACGGTCCATCGGCTGGAGCACGCGGTTTCCCTGGACGCTCCGGTGGGCTGGGTCGCGTTGGACGGAGTGCGCATCGATGCGACGGGTCCCGGGACCTATCGCGCGTTGGCGCCGCGCCCGGTCGGGGCCCTTGGGTTTTTCCGATTGGTGGCGCGGACCGAGGGAGGAACGGAGACCACGTCGGTGGTTTTCGAACCCGGACCGTTGATCGCGCGGGAAGGGGACGGGGCCGGACCCAGGCTGGTGTTTTCGCAGCCGTACACGGGGGTGATTCGGTACGTGTATTCGGGGCCTGGGTTCGAGCAATCGGGCGAGGTCGAACTGACGGGGGCGAGGGAATGGGTCTTGCCGCCGCTCAACCGGCCCGACGACGACTCTCCCGGCGCGCTCGAATACGCGAGTGTGCGTCTGGAGCGCCTTCGAGGCGGAGTCCTTGACGTCGCGCCTCCGGCCACGGTCCTGGTCGAGGACAATGACGTGACCTGGCGTGGGGTTCTCGTGGGCGATGGATCCCTTGGATTCAGTTTTCTGGTGCTTCGTCAGGGGGCTTCGGCGCGGGCGTTGATCCGGGGTGACGCGACGAGCTTGGCCCCGCCGGGGGACTATCCGGCCACGGCGTTCGAGCGATCGTCGACGCGTTTCCTGGCGAGGATCCCGGACATCCACTGGGAGGATGCCGGCCCTCCGTTCGCGGGCAGGGTGAACGGAGAACTCCTGCTCGAGACGGTTGAGGGCGAGGCGGGTCATCAAGTGGGTGAGGCGACCATCGCGGGTCGGTACACGTGGCAGTTGGTGCCCGTGAACCGACCGCACCTGGTGGTCCGGCGGACCGGCGGATTCGTTCTGCAAAAGCAGCCGGACTCCGCGCCCGTCACCAAGGTTCCCCTCGTCGACGCAGCCCCCTGATTCGAGATCCCATGAACCACTTCAACCATCTTTCGAAGAGTTCCTTCGTGCGTTCCGATTTCGTTTTCCTCGGATTGGCGTTGCTGGCGGCCGCCGGGGCGATGGCGCAGCCGGTTGCGCTCGAAGACGGCGGCGAATGGGCGGTCGAACATGTCAAGGCGTCGGGTACGGTTCGAACGATCCAGGACGCGGACTCGATCCTGTCGGGCGCGTCGCCCTTCGTCAGTCGGAACGAGGCGCGTGTGCCGTATCTGGATTTCGCGTCGGACGGCGGCGCGGGTGTCTTCGCGCTCAACCAGCCATTTCCAAACGCGGCCGCGGGCGGGGATGACTTCGTGGTGCGGGCGCGGGGTTCGATTCGGATGGCGCGGGGCGGGGTGGTGACGCTGGGGGTTGGGAGCGACGATGGTTTCCGGCTGCGGATCGACGGGGTGGAACTGGCGTCGAGCGCCAACCGCGCCTTCGCTTTCACCCTGGTGGCGACGAATCTCGCGGAAGGTCCGCACGAGGTGGAACTCGTGACGTGGGAGGCGACCGGAGCCGCGGGGCTCGAGTTCGTCGTGGCCCGCGCCCACGGGGATCTGGCGTCGGAGAACGAGGCCGTCACGACGGACCGATTCCGGCTGATGCCGGCGAGTCCGCCCGCGCGCATCGCGGCGGAGACCGAGGTGGTCCTGCGTCGGGGCGGGCTGTGGGATCTGCGGCAGCGTCAGCGACTGGAGCCACCCACGGCTTTCGGATCGATGGACGAGGCGGAGGCGCTCCTGACGGCGAGCACCGGTTTCGAGGAACTGACCTTGTCCTCGGGGCCGGCCGTGCTGGATCACCTTTCGATCGGGGATCCGGGCTACTTCGGAGGTGATTCGGCTTTTCCGATCAACGGTGACAGCGACCGGGATTCGGTGGTTCGGGGAACGGCGCGAATTTTCGTCGAGCGCGCGGGAGTTCACACATTCGCGGTGCAGGCCTCGGACACGGGACGGCTGAGGGTGGATGGGCGCGTGGTGGCGGCAAATCGGGCTGGGGCAGAGCCGTGGAACCGGGTCGTCGGGGAGTCGAAGCCCGTCGCGTGGTGGCGAATGGACGACGCGGACGAGCGGGCGGGCGTGGTGACGAACCGGGGTTCCGCGGCGGGGCATCTCGGCACCCTGGTTGGGGCGACCCTTGGGATCGAGGGGGCGCTTGGGATCGGGCAGGCGGCTGCCTTCAACGGCACCGAGTTTCACCGGATTGAATCGAACGTGACCGAACCGATCACGGGTCCGGCGACCCTTGAATACCTCCTGTTTGGCGACGACGAGGGCGGCGCCCAGGCGTTGCACGACGACGGCGTTCAGTCGATCCGAATGGAGCAATGGTCGAACACCGGGCTTCTGGGAGCCACCCGCTACGGGGTCGGGGACTATCTGTTCGCGCCGTGGTCGACGGGGTCGACGAGGTCGCCGTTCGATCGATGGGTACACCTCCTGTTTGTGCGTGAGACCCTCCCCGCGCCAAGGGTGAAGGTCTATCTCGACGGCGCGTTGGCGGGCGTGCTCGACGTCGATCTGCCGTTTCCGGTCGCGGTACTGGGGTCCAAGCCGGCGAGCGACGGATTCACGGGGTGGATTGACGAGTCGGTGATCTACGATCGGGCGCTGGGCGAGGACGAGATCCGAGCGCACCAGCGGATCTTCGATTCGGCGCGGCCGGGTGGCGTTGGACTGGGCAGCGTCGAGCTCACGGAAGGCTGGCATGAGATCGAGGTCACGGCCTGGATTCGGCCGGGTCGGGGCGGGTTGGAGGTGATGGTGGCGGGCGAACTGGGGGCGTTGACGGAATTCGATCCGAACCGCTTTCAACTGCTCGAGGCGAGTCGTCCCGACGCCGAGGGCGAGCCGCGGGTGATCGCGGTCACGACCACGGATCCCACGGGACCCGGAAGTCTGAATGCGGCGCTCGTTTCCCTGCGGGAGGCGCCCGCGGACGGCGCGCCTGCGGTGATCGATCTCCGAGCCGTTCGGGGACGGATCGGCCTCACCGGTCCGCTGCCGGTGATCGACCGGACCACGCGGATTCTTGGGCCCGGCGAGCATCTTTTGACGATAAGTAGCGGGGGGAGCAACCGGGTGTTCTGGGTTGCGGCCGGCGACGTGGAATTCAGGGACATGACGATCGCGGACGGCTGGGATCGCGGCGAGGATTCCGAAGGAACGGGTGGGGGTGGGTTGGGCGCGGGGGCGGGATTGTTCGTGGATTCGTCGGCGTGGGTGACGGTGGAAAGAGTCACGTTCGAGCGCAACCGGGTGGAGGGCGGTGTCTCCCGCTGGGTTGGGGGGAACTCCGGCGGCGTGGGCGGATCCGGATTTCGGACGGTGATGGGAGACGACGGGCCGGTCGTGGAGGGAATCGTGGGTTCGAATGGATCGGGGGGTGGCTCGGGAGCGGACGGCTCGGGTCTCTCCGGGATCCATGGGCGATCGGGTGCGGCTGGGTCGTCGGGTTCGGCGGGCCGGGCCGGCACGGAGGGAAGCTCGTTCGGGGGTGGGGGCGGGGGAGGCGGGGGCGGTGGAAGCGGCGGCGCCGGGGGCGCCGGGGGCAAGGGACGCAACACGAGTCCACGGGGGTATTTCG
>JBFWOK010000149.1:0-17009 GCA_050250555.1 Limisphaerales bacterium | reverse complement strand
ATGTCCTGCTTCCTCGAGGCCATCCGAACCGGCGGTCCTTCCCCGGTTCCCGGTCCGGAGGCGCGGATCCCCGTGGTCGTCGCAATGGCCGCCCGCCGTTCCATCGAGGCGAATCGCCCTGTCCGCCTCACGGAGATCGGTTGACCCTTTCCAGGCTTCGCCCGGGCCAGCGCCCGCCGATCAAGGACTGGAACAAGGTGGTTCCATGCGCCCTGCGGAGTCGGTAGGGTGCCGCGAATGTTCCCCGCCGGCTGCCGCGCCCGGTCCGCGCTCGCCACCCTGCCCGCGAGTTGCCTCGCCGCCTTGTGGCTGGGAACGGCGATGGTCTGCGCGATCCCGCCAACGGCCACGGGTCCCCGCCCCGCCTCCGCAAAGGACCGCCATCGGGTCCTCGTCTCGACCGACGTCGGTGGAACCGATCCCGACGATTTTCAGTCGTTGGTGCACCTCCTCGTTTACGCCGACGAACTCGCGATCGAAGGAATCGTCTCGTCGCCGTACGGCGAGGGGCGGGCGAAGGATATCCTCGACGTCATTGATCGGTACGAGGTGGATTTCGCGAACTTGCGCGCCCGCTCCGCCAGGTACCCGACGCCGGATGCGCTTCGCTCGATCACCAAACAGGGCGAGACCGAGGTCGCACCGTACTCCGGCGTGCGGGGAGGCACCGAGGGTTCCCAATGGATCGCGGCGTGCGCGCGGCGTGTGGACCCGCACCCCCTTCACGTCCTGGTCTGGGGAGGGATCGAGGACCTGGCCCAGGCGCTCCACGACGCGCCGGACATCCTGCCCCGGCTGCGGGTTCACTCCATCGGCGGGCCCAACAAGAAGTGGAGCGCCAACGCCTATCAGTACATCGCGACCCATCACCCCACCCTCTGGATCATCGAGTCCAACGCCACCTACCGCGGTTGGTTCGTGGGCGGCGACCAGCGCGGCGAGTGGGGCAACCAGGAGTTCGTCGCCCGTCACATCGCCGGGCACGGCGCGTTGGGCGACTTCTTCGCGGCCAGGCTGGGCACGCTCAAGATGGGCGACACCCCGTCGGTCGCCTGGTTGCTCCAGGGAACGCCCGCCAATCCCGCCAATCCCGCGAGTCCCGGCTGGGGCGGCCAATTCGTTCGCGCCTGGGATCGACCCTCCTACCGCTTCCGCCGCTTCACCACGCGGGACGATCGCATGGAGGTCTTCGGCGTGCTCGAACTCGCGCTCCCGACGGGTGCCAACGCGCCGCCGAATCCGGTAGCGAGGCTAATCGTCGAGAACCTTTCCATTCCGGGAGATCCCGACGGAAACGATTCGATGCGGTTCCGTTTTTGCCCGAAGGAAGCGAAGGCCTACTCCTTCACGATTCGCGGAAACATTCCATCCCTGGACGGCAGGGTGGGCGGCATCACGGCGGTCCCGCCCTCGCCTGAACTGGCGAACCGTCCGTCCGCGATGTTTCCCAACTGGTGGACCGACGATCCGTCCCCGGACCTGGCCGAGGGACCGCATCACGGGGCTCGGACCGTCAGCCGGTGGCGGGAGGATTTCCTGCGTGATTTCGCGGCCCGGATGGATCGCTGCCAGCCGTTGCGGAAATGAAGGCACATCCACTTCCGCCGCGTCGTCGTCGAAGTCACGCGGTGAACCGTCCACCCGAGGCCGCAAGATCATGAGGGGCTATTCGTCTTGCCGGGTGATCCGGGACGGATTCCAACCTCGGCAGGACGGATTCGTTCGCAAAGGCAATGTCCTCGGGGAAGTCGATCTCCGTCCACGGCAATCCCGTCACGTCATCGAACCCGAACCCGCCCGCCAGCACCAGCGCTCGGATGACCTCGTCGTACGATTCCCGGCGGCGTTCGCCCTCCAGCCGCGCCTCGGTTTCTCGGATCACACCCTCCATGCCGGCACGGTCCATCTTGAAGAAGCCGATGGATTCTCCGACCACGTCGGCCTGGCCCACCCATTTCTTTCGGAACTCCACGGGTTTGCCCGCGACGATCGGCACGAGAACCGGGTCGTCGTCGGCGGTGGAGTAACCGCGGTCAATCAGGAGGGTTGAACCGCTGGGCGCGTTCACCAGGCGCGCCATCAGGCGATGGTCGTAGAGCACGTCGCCATCCAGGAGCAGGATCGAGTCTCCGGACCTTCGGATCAGCGGGAGCGACGCCGCCATGCTGATGACGCTGCCCTCGGTGTAGGCGCTGTTGAAGATCTCCAGGATTTCGAAACCCGTCCTCCGCGTCACGGACTCCATCTCCCTGGCCACCGTTTCGCGAAGGTGTCCGGTGACCACGTGGAGGCGTTCCACTCCCGCCCAGGCCAGGAGTTCAGCGTGGCGTTCCAGCAGGGTCCTGCCCCCCACTTCGATCAGGATCTTTGGACATTCGGCCGCAAGAGGGCCAAGTCGAACTCCACGCCCGGCCGCATACAGGATGGCATCCATTGAGGCCGCATTACATAACCGCCACCCGGCCGTAATCCAGTTTTCACGTGAAAATTCTGTGGCGCCCGCACTCCTTTGAATTACCCGGACTCGCTCCGATCCCCCGCCCCGCGCCCATCGCCCACACCCCACAGCGCGAGCATTCCGAATCCGATGGCCGCGTAAACGAGCTCCCGCGCTCGCCTCAGGAGGGCGTAGGTCGGACCGAAAAGTGCGGGCGCTCCAACCCAGCGTCCCAGCAGCACGATTCCGGATTCCTGAACCCCGAGCGCACCGGGCACCCAGAGTCCAACCACCTTGACCACCCCGGTGAAGGACTCGAGGACCAAGGCCTGGGTCCAGGTCACAGGAAGCCCCAGGAGCCTTCCCGCCAGGTACACTTCCACGGTGTCCAGCAGCCATCCGAGCAGATAGGCGCACGCGCAACCGACGAAGCGAAGCCGCCGTGCCCGAAAAAACCGCGCCACGATCGCATCCATCGCCTCCCATCCCGGCCGAAGCGCCGCGAGCCGCCGGGACCGGATCCCCAGGCGGCTCAGCAACCGTATCAGCGTCGACGCGACGCCCCGACGCTGGAGCCATAGGAGAACACTCACCACCGTGGCCCCTCCGGCCAGCACCGCGGCCAATCCCCAAACCATTCCCCGGGGATCCCCCTCCCGCCGAAGCGCCAGGTAGGCCCCGGCCCCGGCGACTAGAAACAAGACCTGCCCGAGGGTTTGGGCCGTCTTCGAAATCAACGCCGCCGCGGTCGATTCCGCCGCGGGAACTCCTTCCCGCTTCAGCAGCATGACCTTGATCGCCTCGCCGCCGACATATGCCGTCGGAACGAGGTTGTTCACGGATTCACCGCTCCACCGGATAAAAAACATCCGCAGATAACCCACTCCCGTCGGCCTTCCGAACGAGAGCCGCCACGCCCACGCATCCACGAGATAAACCACGAAATACGGAATCAGGAGAAGGCCACCCAGAACCCCGAGACCCTTCAAAGCCGAGCCGACGGCGCGAAGATCCGTCTGCCGGAGGTACACCGCGAAGACGCCGAGACCCACCAAAAACGCCAACCAGCGCAACCAGCGCTTCCCGGGCTTCACGCGACACCTCGCCGATCCGGCGTCACCCAAGCTTTCCGTTGAAGCCACGCCAGCATCATCCAGAAGAGATGGCTTCCCACTGCCGCAAGCCACAGAAACACCTCGAGCCGGTCCGCCAACGAAAGTATCAGGACGAGCACCGAGAAATCACGGTTGGTGGCCGCGTCGAGCAGACGCGCCAGGCGCTGGTCGCCACCTTTCTCCCGGGACCGCTTCATCCCGCGAAGGACCACCCCAAAGGACAGGAGCGCACCCGCCACCGCGATCACCCCCAGCCACCCGGCCGGCACCGTCGAATCCCGCGCCAGAAGCCCGGTCGCAATCCCGGCAAACACGGAGACATGCACCACCTGGTCCCCCACCAGGTCCAGCCATTTCCCCAGCGGCGATTCCTTGAACACCACGCGAGCCACGTCGCCGTCCACGCAATCCAGCACCGCCGACAACTGGAACAACAACGCACCCGCGATCAGCCAGGCGTGTTGCCCCAGGGCGAACATCCCCCCCGCGACCACTCCCAACAACACCGACGCGACCGAGATCTGGTTCGGGGTCACCCAGGTTCGGCTCAACCACCGAGCCAGGGGACGTCCCACCGGACGGTTGAAGACCCGATCCACCCAGCCGTCCGAGGAACTCGTCAGGGAATTCCAAAGGTCCCGGCTCGCTGATATGGCTTCCTCACGATCCCGGACCCGGCATGCGACTCCTTCCGCGGGAACCACCGGAAGGTCCGCCAGCGCGGCTTCCCAGTTCCCGGCCGAGCCCTCCACGATCCCGATCGGCAACAACTCCCCACCGCGCCCGGCCAGCCGGCCAGGCCGCGATCCCAACCGCCGAATGTCCCCCGTCTGAACGAGGACTTCCGCCCGGGCCGCGAGAACCAGTCCGGAACCGGCGGGCACCGACGAGACTCTCACATAGCGTATGCCCAAGGCATCCGCGCGGCGCGTCCGGGGCAGCGGCAGCCTGTCCGTGTGAACCACGCTGATGTCGCCGTATCCCGCCCGATGCAACGCCACCAGCATCCGATCCAGAACCGTCAGGGACGCCACCTCGAGCCCCGAACGGTCCGGGTCGGTGAATACCCAGGCTCGCCGCACCGCGGCGGAGGTCGGGTCGGTGTTCGCAATCTCTGCGTTGTTGGCGGGGTCTGGCATTGCTCGGGGGTTCGGCAACGGACCGGGATGGTTCACCGAAGCCGTTGTCCCGCCAAGCCCGGTCTCCGGGTCTCAATCCCCCGAAGCTTCGCGCTTGAGCGGCGGACCCCTGGACGCCTTGATGACGCGACGGAGTTCACCATGGCGGACCCAACCCATGCGCATGCGCCGGATGCGCCCCCCCTCGACGCCTCCCGGATGCCGGCGCTCCTGAGCTATGTCCGCCGTCGTCGGTGCGCGCTGTTCGTCGGCGCCGGCCTCTCCCGCCCCGCGGGTTTTCCGGGATGGCGAGGCCTGATGGACACCACACTCCGGGAAGCCGTGCGGAGTTCGGGATCGAATCGCAAGGACGTGGCTCGCGAATTGAGCCGCCTCCTCGACGCCGGACGGTATGCCGAAGTCGCCGATCAGTGCCGGTTCATCCTTGGCCGGCAACGATTCTGGCAGCTCCTGAGAGCCGAACTGGGCCGTCCCGCCGAACCGCCCGCCCCGACCCACCAGGCCATCGTCCGCACGCCGTTCGCCTGCATCGTGACGACGAACTTCGACACCCTCCTCGAGGATGCCTTCGCACGGTGGGGTGACTCCGGTGTTCCCAAGGCACCCACCGGGATCCAACTCGGCGACCACGGGACCCTCCTCGTCGACGACGCCTTTTTCATTCTCAAAGCCCATGGAAGCATCCACGACGAGCCCTCGCTCGTTTTCACTTCGGAGGATTATCGCCGGATCATCCACGCCAACCCCGCCTTCCAATCCATGATGTCCGCCATCCTCCTGAGCCATGCCCTGCTCTTCGTCGGTTATTCCCTCGGCGATCCCAATTTCCGCCTCCTGATCGAGAGTCAACTGTCCATATTCGGGTCCGAGTCCCCGCCCCGCTACGCCGTGATGGAAGGCGTGGGCGTCTCCGAAACCCAGATCCTCCGCCGAACCGCCAACATCGAGGTGATTTCCTACCCGGAGGGCCGCCACGGCGAAGTGGCGAACTTCCTCCAATCCATAGCCGATGCGACTCAATCGACTCCGTCCCGACCGGCGCGTCCCGCCGCGGCCCCGCCCCGCCCCGCCCGGATGCCCGCCCTCACCCTCTCCCTCCGGCCACGCAAAGCCCTGCTCGATGCCGTCTGGTTCGAAACAACCAGCTTCGACCTCCCAGGCCATCTCGTCCCTCCCGAGCGCCGTTGGATGGGAACGCTCGGGCCCCTGCCATGGACCGAACTCAGCGGGGCGTCCGCCTCCAGGATCAACTCCGATCCCAGACGGCTCGGGCGAATCCTCGGTTCGGCGTTCGCGCGCCTCGGGATTCCTTTCAAAGGCCCGAACGCACCCCGCCTCGCCATGCTCGATCTTCCGCACGAATTGTCGGCGCTTCCCTGGGAATGGCTGGACACTGGCGACGGCCCGCTCTGCCTCCTCGTTCCGGTGTGCCGGATGGTGTCCGGACTCAGCGATGCCTCACGCGGTCGCCCCACACCCCACGCCCCCCTGCGGGTGCTGCTCGTCGGCGACGCCCTCGCAGAGTCCAAGCTTCGGCACCCCCTTCCCGGAACGCGGGAAGAGGTCCACGCCATCCGGGATTGTTTCCTCGAAGATTCACGGCGCCATCAGGTGACCGTCCTGACTGGATCCCAGGCGTCCTTCACGACGGTCCTCGAGGAGATGTCCCAGGGCGGTTACGACATCGTCCACGTCGCCGGCGTCGCCTACGTCGACGACTCCGGAGAAAGCGTCCTTCCCCTTCATGACGGACAGGTTCGCGCCTCGGAGATGGCGCAACTCCTCATCCGCCGCCCCCCCGCCCTGGTCTTCTTCGACGCGGATTACTCCGGCTTTGTCCCCGCATTCGGGGGTCCGATCCGACTCGAGATCCCCCCCAGTGGGGAGTTCTCCGATTTCTACGACCGACTCCGAAGCCAACACCCGGGATTCGAACGGGTCGTGGGTCGCGCCGGCGTCGGCACGTTCATCGGCTGCATGCTGGCCGCCGCCGAGCGGCCGGCGCGCGATCTGGCGGCGGACTTCTACCGTCGCCTGCTCGAGGGACGCGCCATAGCCGATGCCCTGTTCCAGGCGCGCATCTCCCGGCCCGCCGCCGACGGTGTCACACCGCTCCTCTTCGCCATGGCCGGGCATCCGGACACCACCTTTGCCCCACCCCCGAAATCCACGGTCCGATCGCGCGGTCGCGTCGGGTCCCGCCTGAATTCGAAACCCAAGGCCTGAAAGCCCTTCATGAACCGGAATCGCATCACGAAGCTCGCGGGGCACGAACCACGGCAGGGGAAAGGACATCCCCGGGCAGCCCGGCCTTCCATCCCGAATCGCGGGCACGGTTCCCGCCCAGCCCGCCACGTCGTGGCGCGCGATTCCTGGCCCTGCCTGGTTCTTTTGATCGCTTCGGTCCTGCTTTCGGCCTCGCCACGGATCGGAGGAGCAACCGTGCACGTCTGGCTCGAAAGCCCGAGCCCGACTCCACCCTATTCGACCTGGGAAACCGCGGCCCACGTCCTGCAGGAAGCCGCCGACGCCGCGGAAGCCGGCGACACCGTTCTCGTCACCAATGGCGTCTACAATTCGGGCGGCCGAATCGTCCAAGGGGGCGTCGCGAATCGGGTCGTGATCCCGGCGGGGGTCGTGGTCCAAAGCACCTCAGGTCCCGAAGTGACCTTCATCGAAGGCGCGCCCGCCGTGGCGGGGAATCGCAATGGAAACGGCGACGGCGCCATCCGTTGCGTCCTGTTGGGTCGCGACGCGACGCTGGTCGGGTTCACGCTCCGGAACGGCCACACCCGGACGAACGGGGTGTACGACTGGGACCAGAGCGGCGGCGGCGCCTGGTGCGACACGCGGGCCGAATTGGTCAAGTGCGTCCTGACCGGCAACGCGGCCCACCACATGGGTGGCGCCTCGTTCCGCGCCGACCTCGTCCAATGCCGGGTCGAGGGCAACCTGGCCCGCTACGGCGGCGGCGTCTGCCTGGCGTCCGCCTCGGAAACGGTCCTGTCCCGGAACTCGGCCGAGTTCGGAGGCGGCGCCTATCTCTCCCGGCTGACGTCCTGCACCGTGTCCGACAACAGCGCGAACATCGGCGGCGGCGCGATGGGGGGTGCCATGCTGGAATGCCACATCAGCCGAAACATCGCCGGCCAGTGGGGCGGCGGGGTGTCCCAGACGTCCCTGCAGAAATGCCGCGTCGAGGAGAACTCCGCCGAACGAGGAGGCGGCGCCTTCCTGGCGAATCTGTTCGCCTGTGTCGTCACTGGAAACACCGCCGACCTCGGTGGCGGAGCGGCCGGCGGTTCGCTGAATCACTGCACCGTCACAGGAAACTCGGCCGGCTCCGGCGGCGGCTGCTACCTGAGTTCGGTCAGCCAATCCATCGTTCATTTCAACGAGGCGATCTTCGGCCCCAATCACGAGGGCGCCACGATCCTCCAGTCCTGCACGACCCCGCTCCCGGAATCCGGCTCCGGAAACATCGACGCGGATCCGTTGCTCGCCTCGGTGTCCCATGTCTCCGCGGAATCACCCTGTCAGGCGACCGACGTGGCGTCCCCCCAGCTCCCAACCGACGCCGACGGCGAACCCTGGCTCGTGCCCTCGACCATGGGCGCCGACCAGTTCACGGCCAGCCAGGCCACCGGCCTCCTGGAGGTCGGAATCCATGCCCCGGACACCACGGTCGCCACCGGGCACGCCGGTCTTTTCCGCGCGGACATCAACGGCCGCACCACGGCGAGCGAATGGGATTTCGGCGACGGGACCATCGTCCGCAACCGGCCTTGGGTCCGCCACGCCTGGTCCGAGCCCGGCGACTACAGGGTGACCCTTACCGCGTACAACGATTCGTTTCCGGACGGAATCCAGTCCCAGATCATCCTCCGCGTGGTCGCCCAACCCGTGCACTACGTGTCGCTGGCGACCGTCCGACCGACGCCCCCCTTCGCTTCCTGGGAGAATGCGGCGGGCACGCTTCAGGCCGCGATCGACGCCGCGACGATCCCTGGAAGTCTCATCCTCGTGACCAACGGCGTCTACAACCGCGGCGGCGCGTCCCTTCCCGGCGACGGGATCGTCAACCGAGCGGTGCTCACCAAGGCCGTTGTCGTTCGAAGCGTCAATGGACCCGAGGTGACGCACATCGTGGGAGCCGGTCCCATGGGCAACGGCGCCGTCCGCTGCGTGTTCGTGGGACGCGACGCCGTCCTCAGCGGCTTCACCCTGACCAACGGACACACCCGCACCCTGGGAGCGCCGCCCCGCGAACAGCGGGGGGCCGGACTTTCGGGATTGCCCGGCGGCCTGGTCACGAACTGTGTCCTCACCGGCAATCTCGCCCGCCAACACGGCGGCGGCGCCTATCGGGGCACGCTCGTGAACTGTCTCTTGGTCCAGAACCAGGCCCTGGACGGCGGCGGCGGCGCTTACGAGTGCCGCCTCGTGGATTGCACACTCGACTCCAACAAGGCATCGAATGCCGGCGGCGGCGCGGCGCGCACAACCCTCGACCGCTGCCTCGTGACCGCCAATTCCGCGCCTCTCGGCGCGGGCGCTTCGTTCGGGACGCTCGACGAATGCCGGATCGAACGAAACGTCACCGCGGGCGACGGATATGGCGGCGGCGCGAACGGAAGCCTCCTCCGGGACTGCGTCCTTGTCGGCAATCTCGCCTACTCCGGGGGCGGCGCCTACGCGGCCAACCTGATCCGATGCCGGCTCGAGGCCAATGAAGCACGCCGCGATGGCGGGGGCGCCACCGACAGCTCCCTGGCCGACTGCGTCCTCGAACGGAACTCCGCGACCCATGGTGGCGGAACGTCGGTTTGCCGCGTCAACCAATCCGTGTTCACGCGCAACGAAGCCCGGGTCGCGGGTGGCGCCGCGGATGGCGGCGAACTCGAGGACAGCACGTTTTCCGAGAATTCCGCCTACTACGGAGGCGCCTCGGAACGGGCCGTCCTCCGGCGGTGCGTGCTCCGCGGAAACAACGCGACCTTTGGTGGCGCGTCCTACCTCGATCAGCTCCACAACTGTCTCCTGACCGGCAATCGCGCCGACTTGCAGGGCGGCGCCACGTTTCAGGGCCGGATGTACCACTGCACCGTCACGGAAAACGCTTCGGACGGAGTCGGCGGCGGCGCCTTCGAAGGGATCCACCGCAATTCCATCCTCTACTTCAATACCGCCCCCGCTGGCCCCGACTTCCTGGGCTCCGACCTCGCCACCTGCTGCACGGGCCCCTCCCCCGCCGTGCCCGTGGGCAATGTCACCAACCCACCCGCGTTCCTCCTTCCCGCGGATGGCAATTACCGGCTTCGCTCGGATTCATCCTGCATCGACGCCGGTTCCGATCTGTCCCACCTCCTCGCGGATGATCTCGATGGCCGACTTCGACCCGTCGATGGCGACCTCGACGGCTTCGCCGCCTTTGACCTGGGAGCCTACGAATACGACCCCGAGACCGCGGATTCCAACGGCGACGGCATCCCCGACTCCTGGTACCTCACCCACGGACTCGACGCCGCCGACCCGGAAGTCGGAGGTGAAGATCCGGATCGGGACGGCATGACCACCCAGTACGAATGGACCGCCGGCACCGATCCTTCGGATCCTGATTCGGCGCTCCGATTGACGGTCACGGACGAGCCGCCGATGACCATCCTGCTCCAAGGCGTCGTGGGCCGGCGATACACCCTTCTCAGCCGCGAACACCCGGGGCTTGAAGAATCGGAGACGAATCCGTGGACCCCGGTGCCGGGACAAACCGACGTGCCCGGCCTCGGCGAATTACTCGCCCTCCGCGACACCCCGGCGACGTCGACCCGTTATTACCAGGTCGAGGTGCGCGGCCCTGATGCTTCGATCCGGAAGCAGCAGGCCCGGACCCCGTCGCGGGGCATTGTCGCTGTCACGGCGGAAACGGAAATTTCGCGAACCACCGAGGCGCTCGCCCCACTCGCCCTCCTTCCCACGGCGACCCAGCCGCCGCCGGAGGGGGCCGATCCAATGCCTCACCCGCGGGAGCCCCTCCCCTCATCGGACTGGGATGAGTCGGAGCCGGGTCCGTTGACCGACGTCCCCGCGTCAGGGACGGGCGTCGAGACCGAGTCACGCCGGCGGCTGACGCTCCTGTCGGCCCCCGGCTCGAACCCGGATTCGTCACGGACCAATCTCCATCGGTTCCGAATTCCGCCCGGCGGCGCCATCCCGATCTCTCCCCTTCTCCGCGGCCAGGAGCCTTTCATGCTCTACGCGGCGTCCGCCCGCATTCCCACCCTTGAATGGGGCCGGGGCGCGACATTCCGCGGCGTCGCCGGTGGCACCGACGCCGAGACGTACCATTGGAAGGACGTCACCTCCAGTTCCTGGCCGCACGACTGGAGTTACCACGTCGAGGATCCGCCTGTCGTCACGACCCTGGAGTGGCTCGAGCAGGCGAGGGACTACGACGCCGAACTGGTGCTCACGGTGAATACGCGAGGACACGGCCACACCCGTCGCAACGACGCCGGCAACCTGGCCTGGTTTGTCGACCCGGAATCCAACTCGCCGGAGTACCTGGCGCGGCTCGCCGCGGACTGGGTCCGCTACGTGAATCAAATCGCGCCGACTCATCGGCTCACGCCCGAAGGGCAACTCCCTCCGGATCTCGCCGAGACGGATCCCGAAGCCGACCGCATCCTCCGCGAACTGGCTGCGCTCGGGAACGGGACGAACGCATGGCGCTACCGGCTCGCCACCGTCGCCGACCCGGACACCGCCGTGGATCCCCCGATTGAACGCCCCCTGCTTTCCGCGGCGGACACCCCGAACCCGACGCGCAAGGTCACCTTCTGGGAAATCGGGAACGAGGTGGAAACCCCCATGAACGCCTCCGATCCCCGCGGATTCCGGTCGATGGATCCCTCGATCAACCTGACTCCCGCCCAGTACGTGGAGCGCTATCTGCGAATCACCGAAGCCATGAAGAAGGTCGACCCGACGATCCGCGTCGGACCGTGTCCCAACAATCCCTGGGGCCCGCGCGCCGGCATCGAGAACGAGCATCTCATCGACCTGCTCGCGAACCCCGACGCCGTCGTCGACGTGTTGTACTACCACTATTACAACGTCTGGGTCGGGGACTACTTCCGACCGTCCGATGTGAATCGGAATCTTCGGATCCTCAAGAATTTCGGATTCCTTCTCGACGCCCAGTACGCCGCACAGTTCGCGCGCGCCGGCCGCCCACGCGTCCCAGCGATCGTGAGCGAATGGAATCCCGACTGGACGATCCATCCACCGATCGAACGTCTCATGGCGAGCGCGCTGGCCACGGCCGAGGTTTTCATGACCTTTGCCGAACTCCGTGTCCACGCCGCCCACTACTGGGAAAATCCCGACGGCCGCGCCAGCGGCCTCGTCTTCGACCGCCTCCAAACGCATCTCGGGGATCGCTTCCTGGGCAGCTCCTACGGGAACGCCCTCGATGACGGGACCTACGTCGGCTTTGGCAACCACCCCAGCGCCGCGACCGATGTCCGGATCTACGCCACCCAGCGGTCCTCCGATTCGAGAGTCTTCATCTGGATGCTCAACCTGTCGGACTCCACCACCCACACCGTCGCCTGGGATCATCCCTTTCCCATCGTCGAGACCCGGACGCATACCCTGAAGAACCCCCGTCAGCCGGCGACGACCTATTACACGCCGGTCGCAGAGCTGGAATGGGTGACCGAAGAACCTCGGACCGAACAGGCGACCTCCGTGCTTCCACCGGCCACACTGGCGATTCTGGAGGTGACCTACGACGTCACACCGGCCCCGACCGACGCCCCGGTCATCTCGACCGTGCGGCCATCCGCCGGGGCGAAAGAGACGGAACTCTTCATCACCGGGGACGGGTTCAGTTCCAACCCCGCCGAGAACGTGGTCCATCTCGGGCACGGCCGCGCGACGGTCGTCGCCGCCACCCCCTCCGTTCTCACGGTCCGGATCCCATCGACCGCCACCTACGGTCCCGTCACGGTGACCACCGGCGGGCGCACCGCCTTTTCCCGGGAATTCTTCACGCCGGCGAACCATCCCGAACGGAACGATCCAATCACCCAGGATTCACTCCGACCCATCCCACGCCGACTCTACCCGCCGGAGGGCGCTCCCATCATCACGGCGCCCGTGAATCTGCAGCTCGCCGAGTGGCCCGCCGACGGACGGCTGCACCTCGCCGGACTGACTTCCCGGTCGGGTTCGGTCCTGCCCAGCACCATCGACCTATTCCCCAACGTGAGTCGGCCCGGCGAACCCGAGTTCGCCACCCCCTTCTGCGATCCCCAGATGCCGCTCTGCTCCCTGCCCCTCAACTCGTCTCCAGCCCGGATCGCCTGGGGGGATTTCGACGGCGACGGACGCCTCGATCTGGCCTGCGTCGACCGGCACGCGTGGCAGGTCGCCGCCTGGAGGAATGTGTCCCCGTCGGAAACAAGGTCCTTCAACGTCGCGGGAACCTATCCCACCGGCTCCTCGCCTTCGAACCTTGCCGTCCACGATCTCGATCAGGACGGACGCCAGGATGTCGTCGTCACGCAGACCGGGAACAGCACTCTCGGCGCGCTCAGAAACCTCGGCACCGGACCCGGCATCGTCCTGTTCGCGACCAATCAGATCTTCCACCCGGCGGCCCCTTCCGAGATGCAGGGGCCGCACGCCGTGGCGATCGGGGATGTCGTCGGGGACGCCCGGGCCGATGTGGTGGTCGCCAGCCGGGGTTCAGGCGGCCTCACCGTCTTCCGCAACGAATCGTCCCCGGGACGCCTCCACCTGATTCCCCTTCGTGAAATGCCCGATTCCCGCGTCGAATCCATGGCGCTCGGCGACATCGACGGGGACGGATTCATCGACATCGTCGCGTCCGGACAATGGCCCAACGGCGGCGTGATCGTCTGGCGAAACGCCGGCGACGACACCTTCGAGCGCACCGCATTCCCAGGCGCCCGGGACCCCAGGCAATTGGCCCTCGCCGACATCAACGGGGACGGACGGGTCGACGTGCTCACCGTCAACAACGACACCTCCTCCGTTTCGGTCCTGCGCAACCAGAGCGTACGCGGGACGATTACGCTCGAAGAGCGGCGGGATTATCCGATCCCCGGCCTCCTGCCAAACGATCCCATCTGCCTCACGACCGGGGACGTCGATGGCGACGGACGCCCGGAGGTCGTCGTTGGACATTATTACTCTGGCCTCATCACCCTGCTCCTCAACGTCGAAACCCGATAGCGGCCTGCGACGGCTAGCCAACCCGTGCCGGAAATGGGGAATCGGCTCAACCGATTCACGCCTGGGGCTGGGTCGCTCCTAGCGGAGCTTAGGATTCCTAACAGGCCGCGCGCCTAGAGACAGGCCGGCCCTACGGGCCTTGGATTTCGGACGGTTCCGTTGAACGGGCCTGCCCGTCGGCAATCCTGGCTGAAGCCCCGTCCGGGGCGACCCGTCTCTAGCAGGCCGATACCCAATACCTCCCCCAAGCTCCGTAGGAGCGGCCCGTTCCGACGGCGTCTCATGCCGATATCCGGTGATTCCAACGAATCCACCAGAATCATCGAGGAACTCTCCCACCGCCCCTCCAGATCCCTCCCCTTCCGTGTGTTCCGAGCCTTCCGTGGTTGAAGCCGTCGTTGATAGTTTCACTCCTGCCATCGAGACCATTCGAGGCCCGGCCGATCCACACGGAATCGGACGATTCGCTGGTCCTTGGCTTCCGTCACATAGGCCGTCCGACCATCCGGGCCCCCGAAACAGATGTTGGTCGGGTGCGGGCCGAGCACGTCGATCTCGCGAAGAATCTCTCCCGACGGCGTCATCTTGACGACCACGCCCTTGCCGTGCCGCGTGATGTAGAGGCTGCCGTCGATGTCACACCGCATGCCGTCGAACCCGAAATCTTCGAACCTCCGAATCAGGCGTTTCCCGGCGAGCCGCCGGTCCTTGGTGATTTCGAAGGCCCAGACGTTGCGTTGAACACTCTCATTCACATACAGGGTTTTCCCGTCGGGGCTGATCTCGATCCCGTTCGTGGTTCCCATGCCTTCGGCCAGTTTCTCGACCTTTCCGTCGGGATCGATCCGCCAGAGTTGGCCCGTTCCCTCCTTCCAGTTGGGGTCGCTCGCGAACAGGACCCCGTCCCGGGCGATGGCCAGATCGTTCGGCTGATTCATGCGATCGTCGTGCGCATGCACCGAAATCCGGCGCGTCGCCGGATCCACCCTCAGCACGTTGTGGCCCACGTAGTCCGCGATGAACATCGCTCCCGAACGGTCGAAACGAATGCCGTTCCCCGTGCTCGGACCGGGAAGCACCACAAAGACCGACGCCTCCCCGGCGGGCGTCACGCGCCCGATGGTCTGCTGCCGCTCGAAGTTCACCGCGAAGATGTTCCCCTGCCGGTCGCAAGCCGGTCCCTCGACGCCGGCTGTGAAGCTTCCCGCCCGTGTGAACGGGCTCGCCGAAAAGAGCTTCTCTTCTCCGGGATCGGCCGCGGAAGCCGGCTTTCCACCGAAATCGTCGCCACCGCCCCACGAGCCCGCCACCGCGAGAACCCAACCGATCCGACCAAGCCGCCAGGGAGTCATCGGCCCTTCGTAGCGCCTGGATCCCCGTCAAATCAATGCGGCGCTTCGTTCTTCCGCCGTCTCCCCTCCAGCCACTCGTAAAGCGTCGGGAGCAGGACGAGCGTCAGAAAAGTCGAGCTGAGGATTCCACCGATCACGACGGTCGCCAGCGGTCGCTGCACCTCCCCGCCCGCGCCGGTCGCGATCGCCATGGGCACGAAACCGAGCGACGCCACCAGCGCGGTCATCAGCTTGGGTCGAAGACGAACCAGGGAACCGTCCCACACCGCGGTGCGGAGATCCGCGCCGCGCTCGCGCATTTGATTGAAGAACGTGATGATCATCAGTCCGTTCAGCACCGCGATGCCTGAAAGCGCGATGAAACCGACACCCGCGGAGATGCTGAACGGCAGCCCGCGGAGCCAGAGCGCGAACACGCCGCCGGTGAGCGCCAGCGGCACGGCCAGGAAGACCAGCAGGCTCTGACGCAGACTTCCCAGGGCCAGAAAGATCAGCACGAAGATCAGGACCAGCGCGGCGGGCACGACGACGGCCAGGCGCCGTCGCGCGTCCATCAGGTTCTTGAACTGACCGCCGTACTCGATGGTGTAGCCGTCCGGCACCCGCACCTCCTCCGCGATCCGCCGCCGCGCTTCGACGACGAATCCCTCCACGTCGCGACCCCGGAGATTGACCATCACCGCCGCGCGCCGCTGCCCGTATTCGCGGGAGATCGCGGACACCTGCTCGACGACGCGGAACTCGGCGACCTGGCCCAGCGTGAGCAGTCCCCCGTCGTCCACGCGCACCGGCAACCGCCCGAGTTCGTCGATCCGTTCCCGCGACGCATCGTCCAGGCGGACCACGATGTCGAAGCGGCGGTTCCCCTCGATGAGTCGGCCGACCTCCCGCCCGGCCAGGGCCGCGTGAACGACACTGTTCAGTTCCGCCGCGTGGACGTTGTACCGGCTCATGGCCTCCCTCTTCGGAACGATCTCGAGCAGGGGCGACTTTCCGATCGAGTCGAACTCGACGTCCGCCGCGCCGGGAACCCGTTCCAGAATCTCCCGGATTTCGGCGGCGATCCGCTCGATCACGTCGAAGTCCTCGCCAAACACCTTCACGGCGATGTCGGCCCGGGTGCCTTCGAGGATTTCATTGAACCGCATCTCGATGGGTTGACTGAAGAGATGCCCCTCGCCGGGCAGATGCTTGCCCAGTTCCTCGGTCATCAGGGCGGCAAGCGCCTCCTTTCCAATGGGTCGGCCGTCCACTTTTCGCCACCGATCGAGCGGGGCGAACATGATGTAGGTGTCGGCCATGTTGACCCCCATCGGATCACTCGCGATTTCCGCCGTCCCTAGCCGGCTGAACGTGTAGGCGACCTCCGGAAACCTCTCCCGAAGGAGCTTCTCCCCCTGCTTCTGCATCTCGACACTCGCGTCGATGCCGATGCTCGTGGCGCGAATCATATGTGTGGCGAACGAGCATTCGTCCAACAGCGGAACAAACTCCGCGCCGAGCCTGTTGAAGAGGCCGATCGCGAGGAGAAACAAGGCGACACCGGCGCCCACGGTCAACCACCGGAATCGAAGCGAAAACCGGAGGACCGGGGAATAGATCCGCCTCGCCCAGGCGACCAGGAAGCTGTCCCTCTCCTGGAGGTCCCCCGAGAGCAGCCACGAGCACAGAGCCGGCATGAGGGTCAACGCGAGGACCAGGGAGC
>JBFWOK010000148.1:0-17276 GCA_050250555.1 Limisphaerales bacterium | reverse complement strand
CCATGCGGAATGCAGAACGTCTTGTGCAGGTTCAGATGGCAGACGTCCGCGCCGATCGCCGCCGGACTCGTCAACCCCACCTGCGCGTTCATGTTCGCCCCGTCCATGTACACCTGCCCCCCCGCCTCGTGGACAACCGAGCAGATCTCACGGATCGACGCCTCGAAAACCCCATGCGTGCTCGGATAGGTCACCATCAGACACGCCAGGTCCGCGCGGTGCGATTCCACCTTCGCCCTCAGATCCGCGACGTCGATGTTTCCCTCCCGGTCGCACAACACCCCCACCACCCGCATCCCCGCCATCACGGCGCTCGCCGGATTCGTCCCGTGCGCGCTGGTCGGGATCAGACACACCGTCCGGTTGGACTCGCCCCGGCCCTGATGCCACGCCCGGATGACCAGCAACCCCGCGTACTCGCCCTGGGACCCCGCGTTCGGCTGAAGGGAAACCCCCGCGAATCCCGTGATCTCGGCGAGCCACATTTCCAGGTCCCGGAACAGCTGGAGGTATCCCTCGACCTGATCCCGCGGAACGAACGGGTGAATGCTTGCGAACTCCTCCCAGCTCACCGGAAACATCTCCGCCGCCGCGTTCAGCTTCATCGTGCAGGAGCCCAGCGGAATCATGCTGTGGCACAACGAAAGATCCCGCGACTCCAACCGCCGAAGGTAGCGCTGCATCTCCGTCTCACTCCGGTGCCGATGGAAAACCGGGTGCCGCAGATACGGTGTCTCCCGCGCCGGAAGCTCCACCTTCCTCGGATCCAAGGTCGAAAGATCGAAATCAGGGGCCTTGTCGCCATTCAGTATCCGCAGGAGAAGCGCCGCCTCGCGCTCGGTCGTCGCCTCGTCGAGCGCGATCCCCACCCGCGCGCCATCCACCCGGCGAAGGTTGATCCCGTGCCGCGAAGCCGCCGAATGCACCGCGGACGCGTCCCCGACTTCCACCATCAGGGTGTCGAAAAAATCACGGGTGAGGACGCGAAGCCCCAGACGTTCGGCCCCAGCCGCCAGCCTCGCCGCCAGCGCGTGGACACGCCGCGCAATCGCCTCGAGCCCCTCCGGTCCGTGGTAGCAGGCGTAGGCCATCGCCATGTTGGCCAACAGCGCCTGCGCCGTGCAGATGTTCGATGTCGCCTTCTCCCGCCGGATGTGCTGCTCGCGGGTCCCCAGCGAGAGCCGGAGCGCGGGCTTCCCCCGGGCGTCCTTCGAAACTCCCACCAAACGCCCGGGCAGGCCCCGCTTCATCGCATCGCGCGTCGCCATGAACCCCGCGTGGGGACCCCCGTACCCCAGCGGCACTCCAAAGCGCTGCGCGCTCCCCACGGCGACATCCGCCCCCATTTCTCCCGGCGAACGCATCACGGTCAGCGCCAGCAGATCCGTCGCCACCACCACCAGGATCCCCGCCGCATGGGCCGCCTCCACAAAGGCCGACACGTCCCGAACCGTGCCGTCGGTCGCCGGATTCGACACAAGCGCCCCAAACAGGTTCGGCCCGAACCGACAGCCGTCCAACGGCCCCACCTCCACCTTCAAACCCAACGCCTCCGCGCGGGTCCGGACCAGATCGATGTTCTGCGGATGACAATCCTCGGCGACGAAGAACCCGTCCCGCGCCTCCCCCCCCGCCTCGCCCGCTTTGAGCCGATGACACATCATCATCGCCTCGGCACAGGCCGTCGCCTCGTCCAGCAGCGAGGCGTTCGCCACGTCGAGACCGGTTAGGTCCGCCACCATCGTCTGGAAATTCAGCAACCCCTCCAGTCGACCCTGGGAAATCTCGGATTGATAGGGCGTGTACTGGGTGTACCAGCCGGGGTTCTCCAGGATGTTCCGCTGGATCACCGGAGGCACGAGGGTCCCGTGATACCCCATGCCGATGAAGGACCGAAAAACACGGTTTCGATCCGCGATCTCCCTCAGTCGCGCCAGCGCCTCGGTCTCCGTAAGCGCCGCGGGCAGGTTCATCGGCTTCCTCGATCGGATCCCAGGCGGCACCGCCGCATCCACCAACCCTTCCAGGGTCTCGAACCCGCACACGCGCACCATCTCCCCGATCTCCGACGGCCGCGGACCGACATGGCGGCGAGCGAAGGATCCCGTTGGGTTTGCGGTCGGGGCTTCAGGCATGGAATTCAATGAGGACTGGGCGGGTTGGACCATTGCCGGTGGACTCGCGGGAGGGAGGATCCCGGGGAACCGGGCCCGAATTCGAAAACCGGGCCGCCGCAAACTACTGGGTCGAGAAACCGAGGCAAGCGCACGAATCCGATTCCAGCGTCGCTACTGATCGCGATCAGACGGAAGCCAGTTCGACCAGGCGCTCCTGGATCTGCCCGGTCCACCGCGCGGAGTAGCTGAGCACCCGGTAGATTTCCTCGAGTCGGACCAAAGGCAGGGCCGCTCGCCGATCCGGGCTTCCCTCGGGTGGCGCCGAAACCCACACCTCGTTCATCCGCTCCAACTCCTCCCCGAGCGATCGTTCACGGGCCGCCACCCGGCCCAGCAGTTCCTTCAGCTTCGCCACCCACTCCATCCCCTCCGTGAACAGGCGAACCTTCAGCATTGGCGAGGTCACCCCGCCTCGACGCGCAAGAAAGCCGTCCACATCCCGACACAACTGACCGACTTCGACGAAGAGGTCCATGGTCCCCGGCGGAATCTTCTGAATGTCGCCGGGCTTGCGCCCTAGCTCGAGCTCGAGCAGGTGGAGCAGCCGCGTCCGCGGCTCCTTCAAGACCTGATAAGCCTCGTTCAACTCGGCGTACTTCCGCCCCACCTCATCCCGCGCGCTCCCCGCCGCTTCATGGTGGCGGTCGGGATGCGATTCAGTCGAAATCTCGACGAATCGGGCTCGAAGCGCCTCGGCATCCAGCCATGGACGCCGGGATTCCCCCAACCGGCGATACGCATCGCCTCCTCCGGAAAGGTCACTCATAGGTCGCTCATCGCCAGGGAAGGCTTCCCCGGAACATTGCGAACCGGCCCGGCCCCGCCCTGCTTGCCCGAGTTCGGCTCGTTCCCACCCTCAAACGACCCGGGAAGCTGTTGGCCGGCACCCCAAGCGATCGGCCGCCCCGGATTCACGCGCTGAAGCTCTCTCCGCACGAACAACTGGTCGCCGCGTTGGGGTTCGTGACCTTGAACCCGCCCCCCTGCAATGCGTCCAGGTAGTCGAGTTCCGATCCGGTCACGTACAGCGCGCTCTTGGGGTCGACCACCACCTGAACGCCCACCGATTCGACGAGGATATCGCGGTTCTGGGGGCGGTCCTGAAGATCCATCTTGTACTGCAGACCGGAACACCCGCCGCCCACCACCGCGACGCGCAGAACCCCCTGGGGACGCCCCTGCTTCAGAAGCAACCCGCGAACTTTCTCGGCCGCCGCGTGGGTCAATCGAATGAGACGCTCGTCTCCCCGTCGGTACGCGGCCGGGGAAGTCGCCGCGCTCGCGGCCGCTGCCGTTCCTGCTATCATGCCCGCGAACCTAGTGATGCCCCCCCGGACCGTCAACCTCACCCCCTTTTCAAACCGGACGAAAAAGCCCCGGGGCCTGCAGACCCCGGGGCCATACCCCTTGCCGCGCCTGCCGTGGGCCCCTCCACGGCTTGGGCACGACACCCAAATCGAAATCCAAATCCAAATCCTGGCCGCCCAACCCGGTTCCGACCGCCGCTCTCCTCCCCCGCCGGCGTCGAATTCTCGTCGACCGAAAACCCGATCCATTTCTCTTTTTTTGGCTCTCCGGTTCGGTCGTCGGAACTCGTCTCTTCGGCCGCTTCCTTACTGCGCCCGAATCCCCAAAACGTCAACGGGAAGCCCTGCCCCTCCGTTGTCCGCGCTTTCACAAGCCACGGCATGCCCCCACCAGTTTTCCGATCGCCCGGCATCAGTCTCCCTCATCGTCGACCGGATTCCTCGCCACCGGCCGACGCGAGACACCGGAACCTCCGGACCGACCCTCATCCCCTTCCGGATACCCCCCCGCGGAAAACCCTGTATCCAAGCGCCGACGGATTGCGTCAACGACGTTGCAAAAGGTGTCGCGACACCCAACCTGGAATCACAGCATTGCCCCATCCCACGGCTTCAAAATCCACCGCTCCGGCTGCCGGGCCCGACCCCCTTCAGCCGGTCGATGCCGGAATCCCGACCTTTCGCACGCCCGCCCGGATTTCCTGATGAGATCATCGACTGACGTTTCCAATTCAAGGCGGGGGTCCGACGGTTGCGTCCGCTCGCGTGTCGGCGGCCCCGTTCCACAACCCTCACGGTTCGCGCCCCAAGCCCTCATGGCGCCGACCCTGGCTGTTCTCGCGCTGGCCCTCCTGTTCGGCCCGGGGTGTTCCAAACGCCACTACAAGGCGTCCGCCGACCGCGAATCGTATCGGATCATCCAGGATTTCGAACAGCAGTTGTTCGGTCACACCAACGCCTTCACGGTCGACACGGTCTTTTCGGGTCGCGAACCCAAGGCGGTGTCGCCCGACGAGATCATCGGAAATCGCCAGGCCACCAATCAGCGGGTGCTCCGTCTCGACGACGTCCTCGAACTCGCCGTCCGCAACAGCCGCGAATACCAGACTCAGAAGGAGCAACTGTACCTGGCCGCCCTCAGCCTGACCGGAGCCCGGTTCGAGTTCTCCCCTCAGTTCTTCGCCGAATCCACCGCCGACGTCGCCGGCAGCCCGAGCGGCGCCCAGTCGGGAAGGGTCCGAACCCAGGTGGGCGTCGATCAACTGCTCGCGACGGGCGGCCGACTCAGCGTCTCCCTCGCCAACGACCTTCTCCGGTACTTCACGGGCTGGTCCTCGTCGGCCGGCAACTCGTCCCGCGATTCGGCGATCAACATTCTCTCGGTCAACCTCAGCCAACCCCTTCTTCGGGGCTTCGGCCGCAACAGCCCCCAGGTCGAGGCGCTCACCCAATCCGAACGCAACGTCGTGTACGCCATCCGCTCCTACACGCTCTACCAACACCAGTTCGCCGTCGACATCGTCAACAATTACTTCTCCCTGCTCACCCAGAAGGACAACGTCCGGAACAATTACACGAACTACCTCCGCCGCGCCTATCTCACCGACTACACCGACGCCCGCATCGATCGCGAACGGCGCGCCTCCGTCGACGACGCCCGCGCTTCGGAGCTCTCCGCCCGGAATGGCTACATCAATTCGGTCGCCGGTTACCTCAACAGCCTCGCTTCCTTCAAGCTCCGCCTCGGCCTACCCATCAGTGAGGCGATCTCCCTCGACGATTCGGACCTCGAGGACCTCGTCCAGACCGGACTGGTCCCCGTCGACCTCGACCGCGTGGCGGGCTTCCGAATGGCGATCGCGCAGCACATGGACATCCTCAACGCCATCGACCGATTCGAGGACATCAAACGCAAGGTCCGCATCGCCGCCGACGCCTTGAAACCGGGACTGCTCGTCACCGGAGGGGCCACCCTCCAGTCGGAGGGTCAGTATGACTACGCGAATTTCGACCTGAATCAGGTCCGGTATTCCGCCGGCCTCGCCCTCGACCTTCCCGTCAACCGCCTCCGCGAGCGCAACACCTACCGCGCCTCGCTCGTCAATTTCGAATCCTCCATCCGTTCCCTCGGGCTCACGCTCGACAACTTCAAGGACCGTATCGAGGAGGGGCTCCGCACCATCGAACAGCGGCGCCTCAATCACCTCAACGCCAAAGCTTCCCTCGAGGTCGCCGAACGCCGCGTCGAGATGAACGACATGCTCTTCGCCGCCGGCCGCGTCCAGGTCCGCGACGTCCGGGAAGCTCAGGACCAGCTCATCACCAGCAAGAACGGGCTCACCCAGACGATCACCGCCTACCTTCAGGTTCGCCTCCAGCTGCTCCTCGACATCGGAATCCTTCCCACCGACCAGCGCGGTTTCTGGCTCAAAGACCCACTCGACGACATCCTGACGCCCGAGATGCGGGGACCCGGCCCCTTGCAGATGCCCGACAACGAATTGATCCCCCCCGACCGATTCCTCGAACCCGTGTCGGGATCCAATTCGACTTCGGCCTCCGCCTCCGCCTCCGCCTCCGCCTCCGCCTCCGCCTCGGCGCCCGCACTTTCACCCGCACCCTGAACGACGATGCGCACCTCCCCCCTATCCACCGCCCGAAACCTCGTCCTCCGCCGCCCGGTTCCCCTCGTCGTCGGTGGGGCCATCCTGGGTCTGGTCTTCCTGTCCTGGCTTCTCCGACCCAAGCCGGCCGGCGCCGACACCGCCACCTTCGAGGTCCGGCGCGGCGATTTCACGGTGTCCATCGTCGAGGGCGGCACCCTCGCCGCCGTCAGTGAAGTGAGCGTCCGCAACGAGGTCGAGGGCACCGCCCGCGTCATCTTCATCGTCCCGGAGGGGTCCTACGTTAAAAAGAGCAACCTCCTCATCGAACTCGACTCCGCCCAGGCCCTCGACCAGGTCAACCAGCAGCAGATCGCCTTTGAAAAAGCCCAGTTCGCGCTGATCCAGGCGGAAGCCCAGCTCGATATCCAACGCAGCACCACCAACAGCGACATCCGCGCCGCCAGCCTCAAACTCGACTTCGCCAACCTCGACCTGAACAAGTTCCTCGAAGGCCAGCGCGTCGTCGATCTCATCGAGGCCAGCAACAAACTTGTCCAGGCGGAGGCCCAACTCTCCGTCAATCTCGACAACTACATCAACACCACCAACCTCGCCGCCAAGGGCTACGAAACCCAGCAGCGCGTCGATAGCGATCGCCTCACCGTCCTCGGGAACCGCAATTCCCTCATCGTCGCGAGCAACCAGATGTGGATGCTCAAGGAGTTCGATCACAAGAAGCAGTTCGCGCAGTTCTCATCCGCCGTCGAGGAGGCCGAAAAGGAACTCGAACGCGTCATCGCGCAGAGCGAACGGCGCATCGCCCAGTACGAGGCCGACCTCATCACCCAGTCCAACACCCTCACCCTCAATCAACGCAAGCTCGAGCGCGACCGGAGAAACCTCGATGCCACCAAGATCTACGCCCCCCAGGATGGCCTCGTCGTCTACAACGTCTCCGAAAACCGGTTCTCCAGCGAATCCCTCATCGAGGAGGGCGCCACCGTCCGGAATCGCCAGGAACTCATCAAGCTGCCCGACGTGTCCCGAATGAAGGTCACCATCAAGGTCCACGAATCCTACGTGAACATGGTCAGCCCGGGCCTCCCCGCCTTCGTCGTCCTCGATTCAGCCCCCGATCAGCGCTTCGCCGGCATCGTCGCCAAAGTCGCCCTCCTCCCCGATTCCCAATCCCGCTGGGGCAATCCCAATCTCAAGGTCTACAACACCGAGGTCCACATCACCGACGAACTCATCGACGTCAAACCCGGCGTGTCCGCCAAGGCCGAGGTCATCATCACCAACATCGCCGACACCCTGTCCGTCCCCATCCAGGCCGTCACCACGTCGCGGGGCCGTCAGGTCGTCTACGTCGTCCGCGGCGGCAAGGCCGAACCCCGCCCCGTCGAGGTCGGCATGTACAACACCAAATACATCCAGATCACGTCCGGCCTGAAGGAAGGGGAACGCGTCCTGCTCGCGCCTCCCTTCGATTCCAACGAAAAAGACCTCGAAGGCGCCGTGCTCACGGACGACGAACGAGCCCGCCTCAAAACCAATTCCGTCACCCAACCCCGACCCAACTCCAACCCCGGCTCCGCCCCCACAACGATCCGTCCGAACGATTCCACCGATGCCAACCCCACCGCGGATCCTTCCCTCGCCCGCCGCGGCCCACCCGGATCCGACCCCGAGCAGCCGTTCCCGCGACCCAGCAGGAACGGGCCGGGCGGCCCCGGACCCGACGGCGCCAACGCTTTCGGTCGACCCACAGGGTCCCCCGGCGAGACGACCGCCGCCAACAACCCCGGCGGCCGCGGTGGATTCAATCGCGAGGAGATGCTGAAACAGTTCGACAAGGACGGCGACGGAACCCTCAGCGAGGAGGAACGATCCGCCATGCGCGAACAGTTCGGGGGCGGCCGCTCCGGAGCCGGCCAACGCCCCAGGGGAACCGGAGGTGGCAACGGTGGCAACGGTGGCGGCGGCGAGGGCGGCAATGGACGTCGCGGGAATCGTCAAGGCGCTCCCGCGGCCGCGGCCGCTCCGGGTCCCACGGAGTGAATCGAACACCCCGCCCGTCGCGAACCGTTCCCACCCTTCCCCCGTCGCCTCGTCTCACCTCGCCGCACCTCACCGCACCTCACCGCACCTCCCGTCGTCATGCACGCCGACCCGGCCATCATCAGGATCCAGGGCGTCGAGAAACGCTACGCCCTCGGCGGCGAAGCCGACGTCCTCGCCCTGCGCGGCGTCAATTTCCGCGTCGACCCGGGAACCTACGTCGCCATCATGGGACCGTCCGGGTCCGGAAAGTCCACGATGCTCAACATCCTCGGATGCCTCGACCGCCCCTCCGCCGGCAATTACTGGCTCGGCGGCGAAGACGTCTCCCAGATGCCCGACGACCAACTCTCCGAAGCCCGCGGTCGGAAGATTGGTTTCATTTTCCAATCCTACAACCTCATCGCCCAACTCAGCGTCATCGAGAACATCCAGGTTCCCCTCCTCTACCAGGGCCACGACGTCCGCCAATTCCACCAGCGCTGCGTCGACCTCGCGAAACTCGTCGGCCTCGGGGAACGGCTCGGCCATCGTCCCAATCAACTCTCCGGCGGCCAGCAGCAGCGCGTCGCCATCGCCCGCTCGCTCGTCAACGACCCCATCATGATCCTCGCCGATGAGCCCACCGGGAACCTCGACTCCCGCACCGGCACCGAGGTCCTCGATCTGATCGACCGCCTCAACGCCGGCGGAAAGACCATCGTCCTCGTGACCCACGACGAGAAGGTCGCCGCGCGGGCCCACCGCGTCGTCCACATGAAGGATGGCGTCATCGACCGCGAGGTGATCAATCGACCGCTGCCCCAGGGGGCCACGCCATGATCAGTTACCAGCTCGCCAGCACGATCCGACTCGGCACGAAGAGCCTGATGCTCCACAAGCTGCGTTCGGCGCTGACCATGCTCGGCATCATCTTCGGCGTCTGCTCCGTCATCGCCATGCTGGCCATCGGCGAGGGCGCCTCCTATGAAGCCCAGGAAGCCATCAAGAAATTGGGGTCCAACAACATCCTTCTCCGAAGCGTGAAACCGCCCGAGCAAGCCCGAGCTCAGGCCGGCGGCGGATCCCGCGGAAGCCAGCTCAAATACGGCCTCACCTATGTCGACGGCGCCCGCATCCAGTCCACCATCCCGGGCGTCACCCGTGTCCTCCCGATGCGCATCATCCGGGAGAACGTCCGCTTCGGCCGCAATGAGATCCCCTGCCAGGTCATCGGCACGCTCCCGTCCTACACCGACGTCGCCGGCGCAACCCTCGTCCGGGGCCGGTTCCTCTGCCTCATGGATGAACAGCACAAGGACAACGTCTGCGTCATCACCACCGGACTCGCCCAACGCCTGTTCCCGACCGACGATCCCCTCGATCATTCCGTCCGGATCGACACCTTTTACTACCGCGTCGTCGGAATCGTTCAGGAAAGAAGCCAGCCCGAACAACGCTCCCAGTCCGGCAAGATGGAGGGCCAACCCCTCGACAACAACGTCTACATCCCCCTCGGCACGTCCCGCACCCGGTTCGGCGAAGTCCTCGTCCGCCGGTCCGCCGGCAGTTTCGAAGCCGAGGAGGTCCAGCTCCACCAGATCACCGTCCAGATGCGCGACACGCCCGCCGTCGAGACGGCCGATCCCCAGATCAAGGCCCTCCTCGACCACGCCCACGAGGAAACCGACTTCGAGATCATCGTCCCGCTTCAACTGCTCCGTCAGGCCGAACAGACCAAGCGCATCTTCAACATCGTCCTCGGCTCCATCGCCGCCATTTCCCTCCTCGTCGGCGGCATCGGCATCATGAACATCATGCTCGCCAACGTCACCGAACGAACCCGCGAAATCGGCGTCCGCCGCGCGCTCGGGGCCAAACGCCGCGACATCACCCGACAGTTCCTCGTCGAAACCGTCGTCCTGTCCGTCGGCGGCGGCCTCATCGGCGTCGTCGTCGGCGTCCTCACCCCCTTCCTCGTCTCCCAGCTTTCCGACATGAAGACGATCGTCACCGTCTGGTCCGTGGTCCTTGCCTTCGGAATCTCCGGCGCCGTCGGCATCGTCTTCGGTCTCTACCCCGCCCGCGCCGCCGCCCGACTCGACCCCATCGACGCCCTCCGCCACGAGTAGGGTCGCCGCCGAGCACCGCAATCTAGTCGTGCGATCCGACCTGGTTCGCGCAAGGATCCGTCCGTGATGATCCCTCGGATCGCCCCGGAACCGCGTCGCGCGATATTCCCTCCCCCGCCAAGGCCGAAGCCCTCCGCCCCCCCGGCCCTCGCCCTCCTGCTTCCCCTGCTTGCCGCCCACTTCGCCGTCGCGGCCGCCGACCACGCCCACTTCGGCCAGGCCTGGTCCAGAAACATGGTTTCCGCGGAAGCCCCACTCCCCGCTTCGTTCAATCCCGCCACCGGCGAGCACATCCGGTGGTCCGCCCGCCTGGGCACCGAAACGCACTCCACTCCCATCGTCTCCGGCGGCCGCATCTTTGTCGGGACCAACAACGGACAACCGCGCGACCCACGGCATTCCGGAGACCGAGGCGTCCTCATGGCGCTCGACGAGAACTCCGGTCGCCTGCTCTGGCAGTTGGTCGTTCCCAAACGGGTCGAGGATGTCTACTTCGACTGGAAAAACGCCGGCATCTCCTCCACCGCCACCGCCGAGGACGATCGCGTCTACGTCGTCGACAACCGGGGAGTCGTCCTGTGCCTCGACGTCCACGGCCTCGCCAACGGCAATGACGGACCGTTCCGCAATGAATCCATCTACTACGCCCCCCAACCCACCAACGACCTCGCCCAGGGCGCTCCCGCCGCCTTCCTCCCGGATGGAACCCTTCGAAACACCCCAGGAATCCCCGCACCCAACCGTGTCGAACTCGGGCCACTGGACGCCGATATCGTCTGGTACTTCGATCTAACCAGCGGCGCGGGCATCTGGTCCCACGACGCCTCCCACAGCTCGATCCTGATCCGCGGCGACCACCTCTACCTCAACACGGGGACCGGCGTCGACAACACCCACCGGCGCATCCGGAGGCCCGACGCTCCAAGCCTCGTCGTCCTCGACAAGCGGACGGGAAAATACCTCGCCCGGGATCGGGAGGGCATCGGCGCCGATATCTTCCATTCCACCTGGGCGCCTCCGGCCCTGGCGCGCGTCCGCGACCGGGACCAGATCCTCTTCGCCGCTGGAAACGGCAGGTTGTACGGCTTCGAACCCTGGAACGGGCCCGCGCCGGATTCCCCGGATTCCCCGGATTCCCCGCCGGACAGCCTGCGTCGGGCGTGGACGTTCGACTTCGATCCGGAGGCTCCAAAATCCGACGTCCACCGCTTCCACCTCAACAAACACGAGGGCCCCAGCAATTTCTACGGCGCCCCCGTCTTCCACGAGAACCGCGTCTACCTCGCGGGCGGCGGCGACCTCTGGTGGGGCAAGAACGCCGCCTGGCTCAAGTGCCTCGATCTCGGGACCGGACAGCCCGTCCTCCGGTGGACGGCCCCGCTCGTGCGTCACACCTTCTCCACCGCCGCCGTCCACGAAGGCCTCGTCTTTGTTTCCGATTGCAGTCAGAACCTGCACTGCATCGACGCCGAAACCGGACGTTCCCTGTGGACCCACGAGCTTCAGGGTGAAACCTGGGCTTCCCCCTTTGTCGCGGACGGGAAGATCTTTGTCGGTACCCGCCGCGGCGCCTTTCATGTGCTCGCCGCCCGCCGCGAAAAGCTCGAACTCGCCACCCTCCAACTCGCGTCCCCCATCAGCGCGACCACCATCGCGGCCAACGGAATCCTCTACGTCGCCACGATGACCGACCTGCACGCGATCGCCGCCCGATGACTCCTTCCCCAGCACGCGTTCTCGTCATCGACGACACCGCCGAGAATCTCCAGGTGGTCTCGACCATCCTGCGCGGCGCCGACTACGCGGTCAGCGTCGCGCGCTCGGGTCGCCAGGGTCTCGAAATCGCCGTGCGCACCCCGCCCGATCTCGTTCTTCTCGACATCGTCATGCCGGAGATGGATGGCTTCGAGACCTGCCGGCAGTTCAAGGCGAATCCCGCCCTGCGGGAGATCCCCGTCATCTTCCTCACCGCCAGCCATGAAGCCGCCGACATCCTCAAGGGTTTCGAACTCGGCGCCGTGGACTACGTGACGAAACCCTTCAACGCCGCCGAACTGCTGTCCCGGGTCCAGACCCACGTTCAGTTGCGCGCCGCCAGAATCCGCCTGGCCACCCTCGCCCGGCAGCTCGCCCGTTACCTCTCCCCCCAGGTCCATGAGATGATCTTCTCGGGGGAACGCGAGGTTCGACGCGAAACACGCCGGCGGCCGTTGACCGTCTTCTTCTCGGACATCGTCGGGTTCACCTCGCGCACCGAAGCGATGGGAGACGCGGAACTGGCCGCCTGGCTGAACGACTACCTCGACGAGATGGCCCAGGTCGCCCAGCGCCACGGCGGCACCCTCGACAAATTCATCGGCGACGCCGTGATGGTCTTCTTCGGGGATCCCTCGACCGCCGGCGCCGAGGAGGACGCCCGACGATGCCTCCGCATGGCCCGCGACATGCTGGCAGCCGCCCGCCGCCGAAACACATTGATCCGGATCGGAGTCCACTCCGGGGAGTGCGTCGTGGGAAACTTCGGGAGCGAGGAACAGGTCAACTACACCATCATCGGTACGGTGGTGAACGTCGCTTCCCGCCTCCAGACGGCCTCCCAGCCCGGCCGAATCCTCGTCTCCGAAGCCACCCGCAACCTGCTCGGATCCGACTTCCCGTGCGAGGCCAACGGCCCGGTCACGCTTCGCGGCATCGCATGCCCCGTCCCCGCCTACTGGGCCTCCCCGGCGGATTCCGCCCCGGCCCCCGCCGCCCCGTCCCCATGATGTCCACCGGCTCCCTGACCCTCTCGCGCAAGATCACCCTCCAGCTCGCCAGCCTCGGGGCGATCCTCATCGTCGTCACCGTCATCGCGTTCCTCCGACTCGGCGAAGTCGAGGGCCGCTACGTCCGAATGTTCGAGAAGGACGCCCGCGCCCTCCTCGTCATCCCCCGGATGAACGTCAACCTCCACCATGCCGCCCGGCTCGCGTTCCAGAAATCCGGCGCGACCACGCCCAGGGAGGCCGAATTGTTCGACCGCGAGATCGCGGCGATCCGGGGCCGCATGACGGAGGACATTCTTGAACTCCGCCAGTCCGTTCCCAACTTCGACTCCGCCGGCGCGGACATCCTCCGAGCCTTCGACGGACTCCTCCTGTCCGCCACCCGGACCCTCTCGCAGGCCGCGCCCAACGAACGCGCGCGCGCCCTGTTCCGTTCCGATTTCGGCGCGCGCCTCGACCGCCTCCAAAACTACTTCCAGGCGCTCAGCCAACATATCCGGGCCAACATGCTCGAAGGAGCCAAGGACCGCGAAGCGTCCTCGAATCGCGTCGTCCGCCGCACGCTCTTCGCCTCCGTCCTCGCCCTCGCCGCCGGTCTCGTCCTCGCCCAGCTCTGGGTCTGGCGGTCCATCGGCAGACCCCTCAATAGTCTCGTCCTTTCCGTCCGCCGCCTCATCGCCGGCGACACCGCCGTCGAGATCCAGGGCGGTGGGCGCACGGATGAGATCGGCCTGCTCGCTTCCGCCCTCGGGCTCTTTCGCGAGAATCTCGTCCGGAAACAGGAACTCGAAACCGAGGAGCGGGAAACGCTCCTGCGTCTGCGGAAGAGCGAATCCCAACTCGCCAACCGGCTCGCGTTTCAAAAGGCCCTCATCGACACAATCCCGTACCCGATCTTCATCAAGGATGCCGACGCCCGTTTCGTGGGATGCAATCGCGCCTACGAACAGGCCTTCGCGACCACCTCCGCCCAACTCAACGGAAAAACCGTCCTCGACCTCGACTACATCCCACCGGAAAACGCCGCCCGCTTCCACCTCGAAGACCAGGAAGTCATCGCATCGCGAAGCCGCCGAACCTACGAACTCCCCATCGTCTACGCCGACGGCAAACCCCACGTCACCCTCTACTCCGTCGACGGCTTCTGCCACGCCGACGGCTGCGCCGGCGGGTTGATCGGGCTTCTCGTCGACATCACCGATCGCAAGGCCGCCGAGGAGGAACTGCGCCGTTCCCGGAACCTCCTCCAAAGCGTCACCGACAACGCCGACGCCTTCATTTTCGTCAAGGACCTGTCCGGCCGATACCTGTTCGTCAACCGCCTCTATGTGAGCCTCCTCAAGCGCCCGGCATCCGAACTCCTCGGCCGAACCGTCCACGAAATATTCCCCGCCGAATCCGCCGCCGCGTTCAGCGCCAGCGAAGCGGACATCCTGAAGGACGGCCTGCCCCGAGTGAGCGAAGCCACCACCGTGGTCGACGGCAAGACGCACCACTTCCTCGCCCACAAGTTCCCCCTGTTCGATTCCGAGGGGCGGATGTACGCCCTCGGCGGGGTTTCCACCGACATCACCGAAATCAAACTCACCCAGCAGGAACTCGCCCGCGCCCGCGACGCCGCCGAAGCCGCCAATCGGGCCAAAAGCGGTTTCGTCGCCACCATGAGCCACGAGATCCGCACCCCCATGAACGCGATCATCAACATGACCGCGCTCGCCCTCGAATCCGAACTCTCGCCGCGCCAGCGCCAGTACGTCTCCGTCGCCCATTCGTCCGCCCGAAGCCTCCTCGCCCTCCTCAACGACATCCTCGATTTCTCAAAGATCGAAGCCGACCGCCTCGAACTCGAAGCCGCCCCCTTCAGCCTCCGCCAACTCGTCGAGGAGGTCGCCGATTCGTTCCGCGGTCGCGTCCTCGAAACCCGCCTCGAATTCGCCGCCCTCATCGCCGACGAGGTCCCCGATGCCCTCATCGGCGACACACTCCGGCTCCGCCAGGTGCTCATCAACCTCCTCGGCAACGCCTTCAAATTCACCGAATGCGGTGAAATCGTGGTCCGCGTCGCCCTCGACGCCGCCGACCCCGGCCCCGAACCCGATTCACCGTCCACGGCCGGCGAGTCCACGGGGGAGGCCACCACGCCCATCATCCAGCATCCATCCGCCCCGGTCACACTCGCCTTCTCGGTTCGCGACACCGGCATCGGCATCCCCCCGGATTAGCTCGACACCCTGTTCAACGCCTTCTGCCTGGCCGTTACCTCCACTGCCCGGAATTTCGGCGGCACCGGTCTCGGACTCGCCATCTCCAAACGCCTGGTCAACCTCATGCGCGGCCGCATCACCGTCGCCAGCGAGCCAGGCCGCGGAAGCGAATTCCGCTTCACCGCCCAGTTCGGACGCGCCGCCGATTCCGTCCATCCTCCCCGCGACGGCCAACTTCCCGGAATCCTCCAAGACACCCGCGCCCTGATCGTCGAGGACAACGACATCAGTCGCGAATTGCTCCTCTCCCTCCTGACCCGATTCGGACTTCAGGCCGAGGCCGTCGCCACGGGTTCCGATGCCCTCAGCCGAATGCGATCCCAGGGAACCGGCAACCCGTTCGGCCTGCTGGTCGTCGACTGGCTCCTCCCGGACACCAATGGCATCGACCTCACCCGCGCGCTTCGCCAACTCCCCGGGAAAGCCGACCTTCCCGTCGTCATGGTCAGCGCCTACGCGGGCGAGGAAGCGGAACGGTCCGCCGAAGCCGTCGGAATCCACGCCTTCATCCCCAAGCCCATCACCGGCTCGCTCCTTCTCGATGCGATCATCCGCGCCACCGGGCTTCGACCGGAAATCCTTCCCGACGCCCCGGCCCGGACCGATTCCGGCACGTCTTTCGAAGGACGTCGCATCCTCGTCGCCGAAGACAACGAGGCCAACCAGTTCGTCGCCCGTGAACTGCTCACCCGCGCGGGCGCTTCCGTCGAGATCGCCGGCAATGGCGCCGAGGCCATCGACAAGGTCGCCTCCGGAGATTTCGACCTCGTCCTCATGGATATGCAGATGCCCGGCGTCGATGGTCTCGAAGCCACCCGGCGCATCCGTGCCGCCCACCCCGCCAGGAAACTCCCCATCGTCGCCCTCACCGCCAACGCGCTGAAAAGCGATGTCGATGACTGCCTCGCCGCCGGCATGGACGATTACCTCGCCAAACCCATCGACCGCGCCCTGCTCTACGCCACCCTCCAACGCTGGCTGACCCCTCCCTCCCCAAGCTCCCCCGAACCCCCGCCCGTCCCAACCCCATCCGTCCCATCCGTCCCATCCACCCCCGAGCCCCCTCCCGCCTCCACCCGGCGACGCCCCCGACGTCGTCCCGCCCTCGATCCCCAGCTCGAGCTGCTTCCGGCACCCCAACCGCCCGCTCAACCCTCCGCCCGCGAACTCGTCGCCTCCGGCCAACTTCCAGGCATCGACCTCGACGACGCCACCCGCCGCCTTGGACTTCCCAAGGAAGTCATCGAAACCATGCTGCTCCAGTTCTGCCGGGGTCAGCGCCAGGTCGTGGACGAGATTCGGGAAGCCGTCGCCCAGAAGGATGTCGAAGCGGCGCGAAGACTCGCCCATTCACTCGCGGGCGCCGCCGGCAATCTCTCGGCCCACGAATTGAGGCGACTCGCGAAAACGATCGAACTCGCCGTCAAATTCGGACAAGGCGACCTTCCGGCGATGGTGAACGAGTTGGGCGCCGAAGCCGACCGCGTGTTCGAAGGACTCGACCTCCTCGCCGAGCAGCGCGCCTCGTCTCCCCCACCAACCCCGCCACCGACCGCCTCAACGCCTCCCAGCACGGTACCCGGGACCGAACCCGACCCCGACCCCGCCCTCGCCCCCCTTTTCCTGGAACTCGCCGGGCACCTCGACAATGGCGACCTCGACGCGATCCAGGCGTCGTTGCGCGCCCTCAAGTCCGCGTCGGACCCGCTCTCGCTCTCGCGCGACCCTGAGTTCGCCCGTCTCGAAGCCGAAATCGACGCCTTCAACCATGCGGAAGCCGCTTCCCTGGCCCGGCAATGGGCGAACCGGGAACAACCGTAGCGGCCAGGAAGAGCCACCCGCCACGCCTGGGGAGAGGAGCCCCAGGAGAGCTTCAACGAGTCGCGAACCGACTCAATTCAACTTGCGCAACCAGATGTTCCGGTAGCGAACCGGGTTGCCATGGTCCTGCAGATGGAGTTGCCCCGTCGGGACGACGCCCCGCG
>JBFWOK010000147.1:0-17581 GCA_050250555.1 Limisphaerales bacterium | reverse complement strand
CTGACCTACGTCATCGGCGAGCTGATCGGCGAACTCAACGCCGGCCACGCCTACGTCGGCGGCGGCGACTATCCCAATCCCGAACGCATTCCCCAGGGATTGCTGGGCGCCGAACTCCGCAGGGAGGACTCCGGCTACTACCGGATCACCAAGATCCTCCGAGGCCAGAACTGGGATCCCCGATACCGGAGTCCCCTCACCGAAATCGGGGTCAACGTCCGCACGGGCGACCTGATCCTCGCGGTGAACGGCCGGTCCACCCGCGGAATGGCGGACATCTACGCTTCGCTCGTGGGTCTCGCCGGCAAGCAGATCCGCCTCAAGGTCAATTCGGAGCCCGATGAGGAGGGAGCCCGCGAGGAGGTGGTGATTCCGACGGCCGACGAGCAGCCGCTCTACTACCTCAACTGGGTCCTCGGCAACATCGAGACCGTCGAAAAGGCCACCGACGGCCGCGTCGGCTACGTCCACGTTCCCGACATGGGGGTTCCAGGGCTCAACGAGTTCGTGAAGTTCTATTATCCACAGCTGCACAAGGAGGCCCTGATCGTGGACTGCCGGGGCAACGGCGGCGGAAACGTCTCGCCCCAGATCATCGAAAGGCTCCGACGCGAACCGGCCATGTGGACCATCGCCCGCAATGGCGCCGTCAACGTCGACCCCGGCGGTCAGGTTCTCGGACCCAAGGTGCTTCTCCTCGATGCGTTCAGCGCGAGCGATGGCGACATCGTCGCGTACCGCTTCCGCAAACACCGCCTGGGGCCGATCATCGGTCAGCGTTCCTGGGGCGGCGTGGTCGGCATCCGGGGTTCGCTTCCCCTGCTCGACGGAGGAACCCTGAACCGGCCCGAGTTCAGCCGGTTCGACCTCGAAGGGCGCGAATGGATCATGGAAGGCGTCGGCGTCGAACCCGACATCGTCGTGGACAACGATCCCGCGCGCGAATTCGCGGGCGTCGACGATCAGTTGAACCGTGCGATCGCCGAGATCCAGGCGGCGATGGCCCGCGCGCCGGTCGTGATTCCCCCCGTGCCGGCCTACCCGGACAAGCGCCGCTGAGATCGGCCCCCTTTGAAAGCCGCCCACCTCGTCATCCTGCTCGCGCTGAACTGCGGGTGGGCGACGCTCCCAGCGCTGGTCAACCGGTTCGAATCCGAGTTGACGCCGCTCGAGTTTGTTTCGTTGCGGTATGGTTTCGCGCTGGCGGGTCTGGTCCTCGTCTGGCGCTGGCTCCCCGGCCAACTGCCCCGGGGCCGCGATTTCTGGCGGACGGCGATCATGGGAATCACGGTCTTCACGGTCGGCCATCAGCTTCAGATCCTGGGAATGCAGCGCAGCGCCGCGAGCGACGCCGCGGTCCTGCTCGTCCTGGATCCCCTGATCTCCTCGCTGGGTGCCGCCTTGTTCCTTCACGAACGGATTCCGGGGCAACGCTGGGCCGGCTTCGCTCTCGCGATCGGCGGAGTCATCCTTCTCTCCCTCTGGAACAATTCGGCCCCGCTCCCCGGACTCTTCGCCAACCTCATGATCGTCCTGTCCTTCGTCTCGGAAGCGGTGTGGTCCGTGATGGGCAAACCCCTCGTGAGCCGCTGGGGCATTCCGAAGGTCACGGCGCTGGCCCTCGCGGCCGGCACCCTTGGGAACGGACTCCTGCTGCTTCCCGACGCCTCGACCCATGCCTCGCGGTTCGCGGCAGTCTCCTGGGAGGCCTGGATCTGGCTCGCGATCCTGGGGATCGTTCTCACGGCGGTCGGTTACAGCGTGTGGCACGTCGTGATTCGCGAGGTTCCCGTGAGCGTCGCCGCCATGACCATCTACCTTCAACCCATCGTCGGCACCGCCCTGGCCGTGGTCTGGGCCGGGGAACAACCCCACGCCGGACACGCCTGGGGCAGCCTCGCCATCATCGCCGGCATCATCCTCGGGGTCCAAAGGTCGAAGAAGATGCCGGCCGCGGCGCCTTCATCGCCTTAACCGTCGACAACGTCCTTCCATTCGATCGGACGGAGGATCGCGAGACTAAAGGCATGTCCCTTGGTGGCCCCTCCCCGCGATTGCCGGGCGTCGGGAATCGCGGCAGTCTCCCGATACCACGATGAGCACTCCGACCTCCCCCGCGCCCGGATCGAAAGCGAATGGGTCGAATCCCAGTTCCGCCAACCCGATCCCCGAGATCCACCTCAACGGTCAGGCCGAGGCGGCCGCCCTCCGTCGGCGATCCTTTCCTTATCGATTCCCCGAGGATCCCAGGCTCTTGGGCGGGAAGTTCACCGTGGCCGACAATGCCCGACGGCTCCTTCGGTTCTTTTACTTCGAACGTCGCCTCATGCAGGCGCTGGGCGCGTGGACGCTGGCGGTGCCGGAGTTCGAGGTGAAGCTCGAGATGGGACGCCACATTTTCTACCACGCCGATGCGGCCCGGTTGCTCCGTGAACGCCTCAGCGAACAGGAGACCCTGCCGAAACACGTCGACGCCCATCGGGATGCCGAGATCGACGCGTTCATCGAGGAGATGCTCTCGGCGGAGTCGGCGGCCGAATTGCTCGTCGGCGTCCACCAGGTTCTTGGGCGCGCGTTGGCGACGGCCTACCGTCATCACTGCGACGACACCGATCCAGTGACCGACGCGCCGACGATTCGGTGTTTGAAAAGAATCCTGGTCGACTACGAGCCGATGCTGGAGTGGGCGAATCAGGCGTTGGCGGCGTATCGGGACGGAGGGGTGGACGAAAGCAGGCTGGCGGTGTGGCGGTGGCACCTGCAGAGGCTCCTGGCATCGATCGGAGGGGTGACGGGGGCCGATCCGAAGGGAGAGGCGCCGTCGCCGTTGCGGACGGCGACCCGACGGTTCGAGAGGGGAACCGTGCCACGGCGCGACTCCCGCTTCGAGACGTTCAAGAACACGGGGGACTACGATGTCGCGGACGGCGGGGAACGTTTCCCGAAGGACTCCTACGAGAGCCTTCGCTTGCGTTTCATTCGGACCCAACGCGACGAAGTGGACGCGATCGAAGCGTTTGGAACGTTCCTTTGGGACATCCGGTTCAAGGATTTCGATGCGGAATACGATCTGGCGCGCATCACGTGGGACGAAGCCAGGCACACCGAGATCGGGCACCGGGCGCTTCTCGCGGCGGGGTATGATCCCTTCGAGCTGCGGAACCGCCTGACGGGCTCGACCTGCCGTGGGCCGATGGATCCCGCTTTTGCGATGGCGGAGATCAATCTGTTCGGGGAGGTCGGTGTCCTGAAGACCATCAATGGGCTCATCGACACGGCGGCGGACCGGCGCGATGAACTGCTTCGTCACGTGGCGGATTTCATCCGGTCGGACGAGAGGACCCATGTGCGGAAGGGCGGAAGGATCATCGGCGTCATGACGGACATGAACGCGAAGGACCTCGAATTGCGAACCCGCGAGCTGTTCACCGAATGCCTGGTGAGCCTGGGCGCGGTGACGAAGGACATGGATGTGTTCACCGTTTCCCGGGAGGACATCGAGCGCCTCGTCGGGGAGTGAAGGACCCCACCTGGCGCGACAAAAGGGTCGAGGCCGGGATCCGCAAATCACCACAGAGAGCACAGGGCACACAGAGAAATGCCGGGGATGGGGGATGAGGGATGAGGCGAAGGGTCGAATCCAGCCGCTAGCGGGGACCTTTCCTTTCCTTTCCCCACCCCACCTACCTCTGTGGTGGCCTCAATTCAGGGCGCCCAGGGGTTTTTTCGATGGCCCCGCATCCGGGGATCGCGGTCCCCTTTCGGGGGTTGCCTCGGCCGGCGGTGAGGGCAAAGAATCCAGTTTCTTCGAACCCAACGCATCGTTCCATCGTCATTCGTCATTGCCGAACGCTCCCCGCCATGAAGGCCTCGCATTCCCATCCCAAAGACAACGCGACCAGTCGCTGGCTCTCCTATCGCCCGGAAATCAAGGTCGTCGACTGCACCATTCGGGACGGCGGCCTCATGAACAACCACCAGTTCGAGGATCGGATCGTGAAGGTGGTCTATGACACGTGCGTGGCGGCCGGGGTCGACTACATGGAGCTGGGCTACAAGGCGTCCCGGAAAGGCATCAAGGTCGGGGAGCACGGATGCTGGAAATACTGCCTGGAGGAGGACATGCGCCGGATCGTGGGCGAGAACCCGACGGACCTGAAGCTCACGGTCATGGCGGACGCCGAACGCTGCGATTACCACGAGGATATCCCGCCCAAGAAGGAGTCGGTCGTGGACATGATCCGGGTCGCGACCTACATCAGCCAGATTCCGACCGCGCTCGACATGGTCAAGGACGCCCATGACAAGGGCTACGAAGCCACGCTCAACCTGATGGCCGCGTCGGTCATTCCCGATCGGGAACTCGATGAGGGACTCGCCATGCTCAGCGAGTCCGAGGCCAAGGCCATTTACGTCGTCGACAGCTTTGGCGCGCTTTACAGCGAGAAGGTGCATTACCTCGTCCGCAAGTACCTCGATGCCGCCAAAGCAAAAGGCAAGGAGGTCGGGGTTCACATGCACAACAACATGCAACTCGCCTACGCCAACACGATCGAGGGCATCATCGAGGGAGCAAACTTCGTGGACGCCACCATGGCCGGGCTCGGTCGGGGAGCGGGCAACTGCCCGATGGAACTGATCCTGGCCTTTCTGCGGAACCCGAAGTTCAACCTCCGTCCGGTGTTGGAATGCGTTCAGAACCACATCGAACCCCTCCGAGCGAAGCTCCTCTGGGGCTACGATCTGCCGTATCTGCTCACCGGAATGCTCAACCAACATCCGCGGACGGCCATCCGGTTCAAGGAAGCCGAATTGACCGGGAATAAGGGTGACGTTCTGGCGTTCTACGATTCGGTCACCAGCGAGTCGTAGCGGTCCGGCAGCAGCAGAGGCGGAATTCCCCGGCATGTCGGAACGACCCTTCCAGCGAATGGCCCTGAAGCGGGGTTGGATCCCGGACTGGGTCGGAGGAACGGGGTTCCTCGACATTTCCGGTGGGCAATCGGCCCAACCGATTCAAGCCTGGGGCTTGGGTCGCTCCTAACTGATATATCCCGTGATCCCGACCCATCCAACGGAATCATCGCGGAACCGGGAACGGCGTCCGAGAAGGGGCCCGAGGCCGGACTCCGTGGCGCTGCGGGTGCTGGTCGTGATCGCGCTGACCCTCGCGCTTCTGGGCGGTGGAGAAACCCTCGCCACGGACGCGTCCGTCTCCTTCACCCGGGATATCGCGCCGGTCCTGATCGAGCGGTGCGTGCGGTGTCACGGGGACGAAGCCGCGAAGGGCGACTATCGGCTCGACACGTTCTCGCATCTCAATCGGCCCGGTGATTCGGGCCGGGTCCCGATTTCCACGCTCGACCCGGCGAAGAGTCCGTTCCTGGTGCTTCTCACCACGGACGATCCCGACGATCGCATGCCGCAAAAGGGCGAACCCTTGGATTCCTCGACGGTGGACCGGATCCGAAAGTGGATCGAACAAGGGGCGGATTTCGATGGACCGGATCCGGAGAAACCCCTCGCGGAGTTCGCCTTCGAGCCTTTTGCCCAAGCCCCGGCCCACTACGCGTACCCGGTGCCGGTGGCCGCCGTCGTCGGGATCGGGAAAGGAAGCATCGCGGCGGGCGGCTTCCGGGAGATCACCGTCTGGAACGCGGAGGGGGTTCTGGAGAAGCGGATCGGAGGCGTCCCGGAGCGGATCCTGGGACTCGTGCGTGGGCCTGAGGAAGGAACCCTCCTGTTTGCGGGCGGATCCCCGGGCCGGAGTGGTGCCGCGGGGATGGTGGACGTCCGCGGCGATTCGGGTCCCCGGGTGTTCCTCAGGGGGAGCGATACGCTCCTGGCGCTCGCCGTCACCCGGGATGGATCACGGATTGCGGTGGGTGGAACCGAGCGCGGGATCGTGGTTCTCGACGGCGGGACCTTCGATCGGCTCCGCACCCTGACGAGTCATTCCGATTGGGTGTTGGATCTGGCATTCAGTTCCGACGGAAGATATCTCGCGACGGCGAGTCGGGACCGGACCGCCCGGATCTTCCAGGTGACGGACGGAACGCTCGTCAGCGTCTTCCGGGATCACAAGGAGGCGGTCACGGCGGTGGCCTTCGTCGAAGGATCCAGCCGGGTTGTGTCGGCGGGGAAGGACGGTCGATTGAGAATCTGGAATCCCGAGACCGGAAAGGACACCAAGGCGTCGGAGGCCATCGGGGCCGAGGTCACGCGATTGGTGGTGGACGGGAACCGGATCGTGAGCGCGTGGACGGACGGCCGCGTTCGGGAATACCAGGGCGACAACCTGAAACGGATCCGGGAACTCGGCGCGTCGGGTGAAGGCGTCCTCGGATTGGCGGTGGAAGGCGACACCATCGTGGCGACCCACCATGGCGGGACCGTCCGGGTTTGGGATTCCAAGACAAGCGGGATCACCCGGGAGTTCCCGGCCCGGCCGTAGGCATGATGGCCGGCTGAGTGCCGGCGCGATCGGGCGAGGCCCGGCTAGGCCTTGTCCCGCTGTCCCGGAGGCAGGCGGCGCAGGGTCTGGCGGGGTTCGGGTTCCTTGTAGTGCCGCTTGAGGCCGCTGTCGTTGAGCATCGCGGCGGGAACATTCGCGACGAATTCGGCGAAGGTCCGCTCCACACGGTCCTTCTGGAGTTTGAGGCCACCCTTGCTCGCCCAGAATTCCTCCTCAATGGACGCCAACGCCCGCAGGGCTTCCTCGGGAGCGAGATCCTCGCGCCGCGCCAGAACCCAGAGAAGGTCGGGATCCTCCGGAAGGGCCAGCGGGAACGGAACGAACCGGACCTTGATCTCGTCCTCGGGCGGCGGAGCGTCCGGACTCAAGACCTTCAGGCGGCTTGAGAGGGTTCGGTCGGGAAGCTTGATCTCGACCGCCACGGCTTCGCCCGTCTCCTCGGGAACCACGGCGACGTTCTCGTCGCCGAAGGTCGCCCCGAGGTCGTTCTGCAGATTGGCGACGGTGGCGGGCTGGAGATCCGGGAGGGATCCCTCGGCGCAGAACGACTCGAACCGTTCCAGGGAGCGGATCAGGCGGATCTCCTTGGCCACGCGATCGAGGATGGTTTCGGCGAGCTTCAGGTCGGGGGTCGTCTCGGGGAGGACTTTCTGGAGCAGGGAAAGAAATTGGGCTTCGGTCAGGTTCTTGGACTTCATTTCGGGTCAGACAAGGATGCCGGTGATGGGGTCGCCGGCCGAGATCGGCAGGGGCCGGCTCCCGGTCGCGATCACCTCGGATTTCGGATCGATTCCGAACAAGTGATAGAGCGTGGCGGCGAGGTCGTCGGGGCGGACCGGCTGGTCGGCCGGGTACATGCCTTCCTTGTCCGAGGCGCCGTGGACATATCCCTTCTTCACGCCTGCGCCGGCCATCAGGACCGTGTAGCAGTGCGGCCAATGATCGCGGCTGGTGTTGGCGTTGATCCGGGGAGTCCGACCGAATTCACCCATCCACAGAACGAGCGTCTCCTCGAGCAACCCGCGGGACTCCAAGTCCGTGAGCAGGGTGGGAAGCGTCTGTTCGGTCATCGGGAAGTGGAACTTCTCCACGATCGGGAACATCCGGGTGTTGTTGAACCCGTGGGTGTCCCACCCGCCGGACGTCGTGCTTTGGCCGCCGATGGAATCCGAGAAGTAAACCGTGACGAAGCGGGCGCCCTGTTCGACCAGGCGTCGCGCGAGCAGACAGCTCTGGCCGTAGGTCGTCCGTCCGTAGGCTTCCCGGAGCGCCGCCGGTTCCTGGGAAAGATCGAAGGCCCGTCGCAGGCGCTCGGACCCCAGCATGTTCAACGCGCGGTCGTAGTATTGGTCGAGGCCGCGAGCCGCGGCGGAAACCTCGAGCACGCGGGATTGCCGGTCGATGAGCCGTTGCAGCTCCCGCCGCTGCGCGAGACGCGCGGGCTCCACGCCCGCGGGAAGCGTCAGTTCCGGCAACGCGAAATCCGGGGCGTTCGGATCCTGCGTGAAAAAGAACGGATCGTGATCCTTCCCCAGGAAGCTCGCGTGCTGACCCGGTGTGATCGATCCGTCACGGATGACATAGGGATACGAGACGTACGTCGGAACCTCGGGATCGCGGGGCAGGAATTTGTCCACGACGGAGCCGTAACCCGGAAACAACTCGAGGGAATCCCGCAGACGCTGGTCGTCCACCGCCGGAGCGTGGCCCGTCAGCGCGTAGTACCCCGCCGAATTGTGGTTGTTCATCGTGTGGTGAACGCCTCGGATCAGCGTCACCCGGTCCATGATCTTCGCCGTGCGTTCCAGTCTTTCGCAGACCTGGATCCCGTCCGCGCTCGAAGCGATCGGCCGGTAGGGTCCCCGGATCGCCTCCGGCGCGTCGGGCTTCATGTCGAACATGTCGACGTGACTCGGGCCGCCATACTGGAACAGGAAGATCACCGACTTGATCCGGGGCCGGATCGGATTCCGGGTGGCCGCGAGGGCTTCGGCGCGGAGAAGGCCCGGAAGATGGAGCCCGAGCAATCCGAGGCCGCCAACCTTGAGGGCGTGGCGCCGGCTGAACCGGCACGCGTCGAAGCCGGCGCAGGACGATCCAAAGGGGCTGGCTTCGGGTTTTTTCATGGTCGAAGAACGAACTCCTTGGCGTTCACAAGCGCCCAGACGATGTCCTCCAGGCCAGCGCGAAGGTCCGAGGCGCCGTTCAGATACGAAACCATGCGCTCGCGTTCCTCGGGAGTCGGCGACCGGCTCAAGGCGGTCCAATAGAGGTCGTCGAGGATGGCTTCCGGCGGACGGCCGGAGGCGGACAGTTGATCGAGTCGATTTCCGGGGCGCCGGAGGAGATCGACCAGGGCGGGGCCCGTCATGAGCTGGAGCGTCTGGCCGAGCGTCGTCTGGCAGGATCGTTCCTCTTCGCTCGCGAGCAGGCGTTGGGGCTTCCCGAAGACCGAGAGGAACCGTTCGCCGGTTCCGGCCCCTCGACGACGGACGCTCACGGCCTGGACGCCCGGAATCTGACCGGCGCGGATGCCTTCAGGGTAGCCCTTGAAGCTCAGGGGAACACCCGCCACCTGGCACAAGGCATCCAGCATGGGTTCGGCCGCGAGGCGCCGGGGGATGTTGTGGGAATAGTTCACGACATCGTCGACGGCGCTCGCATCCGGCACGGAATCGGCCTGGTAGGTGTGGGAGTTGGCAATCAGACGAACCACGGCGCGAAGGTCGAAACCGGACGCCACGAAATGTTCCGTGAGCGCATCGAGCAGCCCGGGGTGGCTCGGGGGATTGGTGGCGCGAAAGTCGTCGACGGGATCGACCAGCCCCCGACCCATGAGATGGTACCAGATTCGATTCACCTGGGTTCGGGCGAAGCGCGGATTCTCCGGGGCCGTCAGCCAGGTCGCGAGGACCTCCAGGCGGTCCGCGTCGGGATCAACCGGGTCGGCGGCCCCGAGCAGGCGCGGGCTGATGGTCTTGCCACTCCTGGGGTGGCGCGCCTCGCCTTCGTCCAACGCGAAGACGATCTGTTCTCCCGTGAACGCGTGTTTGTCGAGGCCGTCGGGATAGCGGTTCTCGAGAACCTTGTATCCGACCCGGGTGAAGAAGCCGGACCACTGGTGGTAGTCGTCCTGGGTCCAGCGGTCGAAAGGATGGTTGTGGCACTGGGCGCACAGCAGGCGGGTGCCGAGAAGAACCTGCGCGACCGTTTCCGCGCGGGTGCTGACGTCGCGGAGGCTCCGGTAGAAGTTCGCGGGCGGGTTCTCATAGGTGCTGCCGCGCGCGGTGATCAATTCGCGGACGAATTGGTCCATGGGCTTGCCCGAAGCGATGCCGTCCCGAATCCAGCGGTGGAAGAGTTCGACGCCCTTGCGGTCGAGGGCGCGTTCCTCGGACCGTAGCAGATCCGACCACTTCAGGGCCCAGGTGTCCGCGAACTCGGACCGGACGAGCATGGCCTCGATAACGCGGGCCCGTTTGTCCGGGTAGGGGTCCGCGATGAAGGACCTGGCCTCCTCCGCGGTCGGCAGGAGTCCGAGGAGGTCCAACGAAACCCGACGCAGGAAGCCGGCGTCGTCCACGCGGTCCGAGGGCGCGATCCGAAGCTCGCGGAGCCTGGCGAAGACATGCTCGTCCACGAGGTTGCGCGGGGGAAAGTCGGGCCACTCGAATCCGGGCCGCTCGGGCACGAACGCGAGCCGGACGGGAGCCTGACGTTCGAGGTACCGCACCACCACCGTGACCTCGCCGGAAGAAAGCGATTGCACGAGGCCGTCGGGACTGACGGTCACCTGGGCCGACGTGGGTTCGTAGACAGCCAAGCGCCCCACATCGCGTTCGGTGTCGTCCGAGTATCGCGCCAGAACACGGATCGGAACCGACGTCGCCGGAGCCAGGACGATCCGGTCCTCGGGATCCACCGTCAGCGAAACCAACCGCGGCGCCGAGGAGGCGTCGTCCCGGGCGCCGGCGCGGATCCATTCCCGAAGAATCCCGTATTCGGGCGACTCCCGGTTGAACCGCGCCCCGCCTTCGTGCGCAACACGCGTCGTCGCCTTGAGCAGGAGAAGGCTCGCGTCGGGATCGTTGGGCAGGACGCGCCGGCCGAACAGATCCCGGGTAAGGGAGCGGAAGTCCGAATCGGGATCCTCGCCGCGCAGGGAAAGTTTGAACCCCCCCTTCCCGCTGGCGTTGCCGTGGCAGCCGCCGGCGTTGCACCCGGACTTGGAAAGCACGGCCATCACCTCGTTGCGGAACGAGACGGGACCGGGTTGCGGGGACGAAACGGGAGTCCCTGCGGAGGCTCTCTCGGCGAGCGGGGTAGGCGCGACGGCAAGCCACGCGCCCAGCGCGAGGATGCCGGACGAGGAAATCAATCGTGAGGTGCGCCGGAAGCTCACCCGGAAAGGCTAGAAGGCCTCGGCCCGACGCGCAAAGCCGGATTCCAGGGTTTCCGGCTCAGGGGCGCATCTCCGTCTTGTTGGTGGTTCTGGGGTTTCTCGATGATTCCGGTGGATGGGTCGGAATCACCGTATATCAGGGTGAGACGCCGTCGGAACGGGCCGCTCCTACGGAGCTTGGGGGAGATTTGGGTATCGGCCTGCTAGAGACAGGTCGCCCCTGACGGGGCTTCAGCCAGGAATGCCCACGAGCAGGCCCGTTCAACAGAACCGTGCGCCATCCAGGCCCGTAGGGCCGGCCTGTTTATAGACGCGCGGCCTATTATGAATCTTAAGCTCCGCTAGGAGCGACCCAGCCCCCAGGTGTGAATCGGTTGAGCCGATTACCGATTGATAATATTGAGGAACCGGTTCTGGACGGTCGGGATCGGGGTCGGAATCGGAATCGGCATCGGAATCGAATTCGACACTCGCGTTCTCAACCGCGATCGGAGCGTCGAACACTGAACGATACCGATACCGATACCGATACCGATTCCGACCCCGACAGCGAACATAGCTGGCAGGCGATCCCAGCGAGAGCGCCAACAACTCGGAGATGGTGCCCCGGCTCAGGCGAGAACGCCGGCGATGACTTCCCCTCCGTTGATCGTGGCGCGTTCGTCCCGGCCGTGGTGCGGGTAGGTCAGCCGGTCGTGCTGGAGACCGAGCAGGTGGAGAATCGTGGCGTGGACGTCATGGACGTGGGCCCGGGTCTCGACCGCTCGCAATCCGAGTTCGTCGGTCGCTCCAACGACGGTTCCGGGTCGGGCGCCGCCTCCGGCGAACCAGGTGGTGAAACCCCACGGATTGTGATCGCGGCCGTCGCCTTTCTCGTTGAACGGCGTCCGACCGAACTCACCGCCCCAGACCACGAGCGTTTCCTCGAGCAGACCCCGCGCCTTGAGGTCGGTCAGGAGACCCGCGATCGGGACATCGGTCTGGCGGCACATCTTGCCGTGATTGGCTTCGATGTTCGCGTGGGCGTCCCAGGCGCTGCCGCTCCCGGAGTAGCATTGGATGAAGCGGACACCGCGCTCGACCAGGCGCCGCGCCATGAGGCAGAGACGCCCGTAGGGGCGGGTCGTGTCGTCGTCCAATCCGTAGAGTTTGCGCGTGGCTTCCGTTTCCTGGCCCAGATCGACCGCCTCGGGAGCCGCCGATTGCATGCGGTACGCGAGTTCGTAGGAATCCAGCCGCGCCGCGAGTTCCGTATCCTCCGATTTGTCGCGGGCAAAGCGGCGGTTCAGCGAGCCCAGGAAATCGAGCTTCGACCGCTGCCGCGCATCATCGACGTCGGTGGGCGGCGTCAGATGGAAGATCGGCGGATCGCTGTTCCGCAACTGGGTGCCCTGGTACGAAGCGGGTAGGAATCCCGAACTCCAGTTCTTGGGTCCACCCAACACTTCCCCGCCGTCGGCGAGGACGACAAATGCCGGGAGGTTTTCGTTCGCCGATCCGAGGCCGTAGGTGGTCCACGCGCCCAGGGACGGGCGCCCGGCCAGGATGTCGCCGGTGTTCATCTGGCAGACGGAACCCACGTGGTTCAAACCATCGGCATGGCACGATCGCAGGACACAAAGCTCGTCCGCGTGCCGCGCGACGGAGGGATACCAGTCGCTCACCCAGAGACCGCTTTGACCGTGCTGTGCCCACGCACGGCGGGTGCCCATGAGCGTGTTGCCCGCGGTGCCCATCGCCGTGAGAGGCCGGCCAAAACTCTCCGGCATCGGCTGACCCGCCATCTTCTGGAGCACCGGTTTCGGATCGAACAGATCCAGGTGACTGGGCCCGCCTTCCATGAAGAGCCAGATGACCGACTTGGCCCGGGCCGGATGATGCGGCGGTCGGTCCGCGAGAGGCGCGAGAGGATCGATCACGGGTTGCGAAGCCCGAGCGACTCGCGTGGCGTCCCGTTGAAGCATCCAAGCCAAAGCCACCGAACCGAAGCCCGCCCCGGACCGAATCAGGAAATCCCGACGGGAGGCCGGCGTAACAATCTGACCGCAGGGAGGGCGCATGGCGGAAGGACGAGGAAAGGGCCAATCAATTGATGACCACGAATTCGTTGGCGTTCATCAGGGCGTGGCACAGGTCGGCCAACGCGGCGGACCCCGCCGGATCGCTGGCGGCTAGGGGATGGGGAGGCGCCGGAAGCTGTCGGGCTTCGGCCCCGTTCCCGGCGCCAGCCGCGGTGGCTGCTCCGGGCGCGGATTCGAATCGGGCCGCCAAAAGGGCGCGTTGGGACGCGAGGAAATTCAACGCTTCCACCCGTTCCTCGGCGTCGGGCGATCGCGACCAGGCCAGACGCCAGGCCGATTCGACCTGCCGGCTCGGGTCGTCGCCGGCTTCGGCGAGCACGCGCGCGGCCAGGCTGCCAGCCAGATCGAGGACGATGGGACTGTTCAACAGGGTGAGGGCCTGAACCGGACTGGTCGTCGCGTTGCGACGGGAGCAGCTCTCGTGGGTGTCCGGCATGTCGAACGTCTCGAACATCGGATACCGGGTATTGCGCCGGACGAAGACGTAGATGCTGCGGCGATCCTTTTCGGACGCGTCCGCCGTCACGGGCCAGCCACCGCGACTTTCCATTCCCTTCGGCAAGTCCGGGAAGATGCTGGGTCCACCGAGCTTGGGGTTCAGGCGGCCCGACACCGCCAGCAAGGCGTCCCGGATGGCTTCTCCTTCGAGGCGGTGCCTTGGGTATTTCCAGAGCAGCAGGTTCTCGGGATCCAGGGCCGCCGCATCCGCCCGATGACGCGAACTCTGCCGGTAGGCGGCCGACAGCACGATCCGGCGGTGGGTGTGCTTCAGGCTCCATCCGTGGTCGATGAGATCCCGCGCCAGCCAGTCGAGCAGTTCCGGATGCGTGGGCTTGTCCCCTTTCAATCCGAGATCGCTCGGGGTTCCGACCAGGCCGCGGCCAAAGTGGTGATGCCAAAGCCGGTTGACCACGACGCGGGCGGTCAGGGGATTGGCGGGGTCCACGAGGATTCTGGCCAAGGCGGCTCGCCGACCGCTGGTTCCCGAGGGAACCGCCTCGATCGTCGCATCCTGGTGACCAAGCACGGCGAGAAACCCGGGTTCAACCTTTTCTTCCGGAGCATTCCAAAGACCCCGGCGCAGGAGATGGGTGGGTGGGCACTCGGATCCGAGGTCGGTCATGGCCGTGGCCACGGGCGGATCTTCGGGACGAAGTCCGGCATGCTTTTTGAGTTCGGCCCTCAGTTCCGACCAGCGCGCCTTGACGTCCCCCTTGAGCCGACTGCCGACCGCTTGGGAGGTGGCGAGGTATTGGTGCGAGGCGGGGTCCAGATAGAGGCCGGCCTTGGCCACCATCTGGCGCTCGAAAGGAGCGCGGTCGCGGGCGGGCTTGGCCAGCATCGCCTGGATTTCGGCGGGGTATTTCTCGACGTAATCGGCGATGATCGCGTCACGGACCGGGGTCTCGATGCACTCGAGTTCCTCCCGGGTCTCGCGCGTGGCCGCCTCCCAGGCCGCGAGGCGGCGGGCGTGGTCTTCCAGCTCAGTCGGCGAAGAAAGCGGCAACGTGTCGACCGCGGCCGTGTTGGCGAAGAAGGCCTGAAGCCGGAAGTAATCCGCCTGGGAGATCGGATCCCATTTGTGATCGTGGCAGCGCGCGCAGGCGAAGGTCAGGCCCGTGAAGGCGAACCCGACGGTGTCCGTGATGTCGTTGAGAATCTCCTGCCGCCGCTGAACCAGGTTGCGCGCGTTGCTTTCGTCCGGGTAATGGCGGTTGAAACCCGTCGCGATGCGCGCATCCGGGTCGTCCGGCCAGAGTTCGTCCCCCGCGATCTGCTCCATCACGAAGCGGTCGTAGGGCTTGTCCGCGTTGAAGGAGCGGATCACGTAATCCCGGTAGCGCCACGCGTTCGGTCGCGTCTCGTCCGCCTTGAACCCCTCGCTTTCCGCGTACCGCGCCAGGTCCAGCCAGTGCCGGGCCCAGCGTTCCCCGTAGTGCGGCGAGTCCAGGAGTCGATCGACCACCTTCTCGAAGGCGTCGGGCGAGGCGTCCGCGACAAAGGCATCCACTTCCTCGGGCGACGGAGGAAGCCCAACCAGATCGAGGGAGACCCGGCGAATCAGGGTGGCCCGATCCGCTTCGGGACCCGGCGCGATCCCGACCGCTTCCAGTCGGGCCACCAGGAACGCGTCCACGGGACTGGAAAGCGCCGCTCCGGGATTCGCGACTTCGGGGATCGACGGCGAGCCCACCGGTTGGAACGCCCAATGGCCGCGCTGTTCCGCCGTGAACTTGGGAGTTGCCGCGGAGTCGGCCAGGTTGGCGTCCGCGAATACGGAAACCGAAGCGGCGAGGAGGTACCCGCCGACGGCCAGGTATCGGGAGAGGTTCCGACCACGCCGCGTGGGGGAATCGGTTGGAAGGGGGCGGCGGGGTTTCATGGGTGCGAATTCCAAAGCCTGGGAACCGCCGGGGAATCTACCCGGGCCGCGGCAAATCTGTAAATGGCCGATCCTTGGGGTCGACCACTGACCACTGAAGGCCGACAGCCACGGAATGGACGGAGCAGCCGGAAGAGGAAGGCAATCAGCCGTAACCTCACCGAGACCAGGCGAGATGAGTCGGTGGCGGGATCGTTTCTTTGGAATTCGGTGGGTTCAGTCCATTCCGTGGTTGTCCTGGAGGGCGTCAGAACCGCAGCGACAGACCCAGGAACGGATTGATGTCCTCGGCGGAATCGGTGGCGCCGATGTTGACGCCGGCGTCGAGTTGAATGTCCGGCGTGAGGGCAAAGGTGAAGCCGACGTCAGTCGGCTGGAGGACGCCGCCTCGGAGCGGTCGAGCGGTTGGAGATTCCTAAGAGAATCGGAACTCAGAATTCGAACTTGAAGCCAGCGTAGATCGTGCGGGGAAAACGGGGGCCATAGACGTAGGCCGAGTCGCGAAACGGGCCGCTATCCAGATCGTCCTGAAACTCGTTGAACAGGTTCTTCACCCCGGCCTGCGCGGTCAGCTTGGTGTGACCCTTGAACCGCCAGGAATAGCTTCCTCCCAGGTCCACCGCGAAGAAATACGGAGTCTCTTCGAGCACGTTGCCGATCTGATCCCCGGAAACCTCATCGGAAACCACATGCGGCGCTTCCATCGGCCCGGTCAGCTTTCCGGCGCAGAAAACGCTCCAGATTCCTGTGTCGAAGGAAAACTTGAGCACGCCGTAGCGGTTGGGTGTGCGTTCGAAGTCGCGCACATAGACTGGGTTGTCCAGTGGATCGCCAGGGGTGCCGAGCGCGAGCTGGGGCTCGCCATAGCGGGAACGTTGCTCGACGTAGCCGAGTTCCGCCGTGAACGGTCCGTCGCGATAGATCAGATTCAGTTCCACGCCATACACTGAGGCGTCGCCCGAATTGATCTTTGTGGATTCGATGATTCCTGGGGTCGAAGGATCATCCGTGGACGGGTCGTTGAAGAAGACGTCGCTGATCTGTGTGAAAAAGAGGTTTCCCTCGACTTCCCAGTTGGGCGTGAAGCGCCAGTTCGGTCCTAGGGAAAACGTCAGGGACTTCTCCTCCGTCAGCGCCGGCGAAAGCGTCACGACTTCCAGGTCGCCCCCTACGTTGGCCGTGTGCAGGTCCTCGTCAAACACTTCGGGCGCGCGAAACCCGGTGGCTACCGACGCGCGCAGGTCGAAGTTCTTGCTCGGAGTCCATTTCAGAGCCGCGCGCGGCGACGCGATCAGGTCTTCCACCTTCGAATGCTTGTCCACCCGGAGGCCGTAGATCACCTCCAGCGGATCGAAGAGCTTCCAGTCGTGCTGAAGGAATCCGCCGTAGTTCTCGTACTCGTCGTTCACCGTCCGCCCGAGGCCGCTGTCATCCTCGACGGTCTCATAGCGAAACTGGAATCCGTAGGTGAGGGTGTGGCGTTCGCCAAAGTAGTTGTTCGCGCTCAGGTCCGTCATGGTGAGCAGGTTCTCCGTCTCGCCATAGCCCAGTTCGGGTGTCCAGTCCGGGTTGTAGAAGACGCCAGCCGGATCGGCCAGGGCCGGGGCGTATCGAGGGAAACGCGCCGCCAACCTCGCCGGCACGGTGGGATTGTGATTCGGATTTCCGATGGGCGCATAGCCAAGCGAGCCGATGCCTCCGTAGTAGCTGTCGCGCGACGTATTCGCCGCCGAGAACCCGAATTGGTAGTCGAACGCCTCCGAGGGTGAGTGCTTGAAGAGAATTGACCCCACGTCGCGAGTGCTCTCGAGATGCTCCGAGGTGAATGCTTCGTTGTCCGTGATGTCCAGGGCTTCATCATCCTCGCCGCCGCGCCGGTCTTCGTTCGTATGCAGGTAGTCGAGCGACAGTTTGATCTCCGGCGTTGGTTTGAACACCGCCCTCAGCCCGCCGCCGTAAAGGTCGCGTCGCGTCACCTCGGTGAAATCATCGTCGTTCACATCCAGCCCTTGGACGAAGCTCTGCATTCCGTAGGCGGTGAAACCCACCGTGCCGCTCTGGTTCGACCACTCGAAAACTCCATTGGCGTCCGTGTTGGGCTGGTCGCCGCTGGCGCTTCCGTCCATCCAGTTGTAGTTGAAGTCCAATGTGGCGTGGGTGTGGGTCGGATCACGGGGAATGATGTTGACCACGCCGGCTACCGCGTTCGGACCGTAGAGGGCCGACGCGCCGCCCTTGAC
>JBFWOK010000146.1:0-17677 GCA_050250555.1 Limisphaerales bacterium | reverse complement strand
AGACGCGCGCCCGGGCCTGGATATTCCAGTCGTTCATCCTTCGAGGCGCTCTCGCTGTCGGGTCTCTTGCAGGCCCTCAGTAATTCCAGACCCGCGATCCCGGCAACTGCAATATGCCGGTGAAATCTTTTTGAATGACGCGCCGCCCTGGGAAATGAGAGACCCCCGGCACGCCTGGGAGGGCCGCTGGAATTCAACCAAGGAATTCCCATGCGTCCGTCCCCGACACCCCGCCAACAGCCCCTACCGCGAAACCCACCCGGTTTCACCCTCATCGAGTTGCTCGTCGTGATTCTCGTGCTCGGCGTCCTCGCGTCCCTTCTCCTCGCCGCCGCCAGCCGCCCCCTCGCCCTCGCCCGAGCCGTCGCCTGCCGGAATCATCTGCGAACCTGGGGGCTCGCCACCCAGTTGTACGCCGATGACCACGACGACCGCCTGCCCCCGGAGGGCTTCCCGAATCCGACGGAACGCCACACCAACCAGGGCTGGTACGTCCAACTCCCCCGGCAGATCCAACTCCCCCGCTACCACGACAATCCCTGGCGAACGAATCCGGCCGCCTCCACCGGCAACACGCCCTGGCTCTGCCCCGCGAACAACCGACGGAGCAACGGCAACAACCTCTTCCACTACTGCCTGAACCAGCACGTCGACGGCACCAGCGCGGGGGATTCACCCGTCACCCGGAACGCGATCCCCGAGCCCTCCCTCACGCCGTGGCTGTTCGATTCGAAGAACCTCCCCGCCGTCGGCTCCTGGAACTTCACACACACCAATCTCCACTCCGGCGGCGCGCACTTTCTGTTCCTCGATGGCCACGTGAACGGATACTCCAGCCGGACCTACTGGGACCCCGACCGCAACCGGCCGCGCACGAATCCATCTCCCTTCCGGTGGATCCCCTAGGCATCCCGTCGCAGGTAAATCGCCTTCAGGTAGTGGGCTTCCTGAAACGTCGCCGGATGATCCGGCGGATGCCCGACCGTCTCCATCTCGGTCGCCCCGCCGCCGCGACGTCGGATCGTCTCCCGGACGATCCCGAAGAACTCATCCGCGCCCACGTGGGCCGAACAGGATGCCGCGAGCAAGACCCCACCCCTCCTCAGCCGGGCCCACCCCAACTCCGCCAGCCGGGCGTAGGCCGACATCGCGCCCTCCTTGTCCGCTTCGCGACGCGCCAATGACGGCGGATCCAGGATCACCAGGTCGAATTCCTGCCGCGCCCCGGCGGCCAGCCAGTCGAACACATCGGCCTGGATCGATTCGTGGCACACCGCCGACACCCCCGGCCAGTGACGGTTCAATCCCATGTTCCGGCGCGCGCTCGCCAGCGCGTGGGCGCTGATATCGACATCAACCACCCTCTCCGCGCCACCGCGCGCGGCGTGCACCGAGAATCCGCCGGAAAAGCTGAACGCGTTCAGGACCTTTCCACCCGGGCACAACCGTCCCACACGCCGTCGATTCTCCCGTTGGTCGAGGTAGAAACCCGTCTTCTGCCCTTTGAGGACCTCCGCTTCGAAACGCAGTCCGGACTCCAGAAACTCGACCGGCCCTCCTATCGGTTCGCCCGTCAACACGTCGCCTTCGCGCCTGCCGTGCTCCCCTTCCGCCACCACCGCCACGTTCCGGCTCAGCCGAAGAACGAGGGAACGCGGCCGCAGAACCCTCTCGAAGAGGGGCATGAGTTCGGCGATTCGGGGCAGCCAGGCCGCCGTGTAGAGCTTCAGGACGCAGACGTCGCCATAGCGATCGACCACCAACCCCGGCCAACCGTCATTCTCACCGTGGATGCACCGCCATCCCGTCGTCTCGGCGTCGAATAAGCCCGCCCGCCGCGCGAGAGTCGCTTCGAGCCGCGCAGCCCACCAGTCGCTATCCAGCGTCACCGGGTCCCCGACATGAAGCATTCGAACCCGCAACGGCGATCCGGGATCATACAGACCCAACCCGAGAAAACGGTTGTGCCGGTCGTACAGAACCGCGAGATCGCCCGCCGCGCCTTCGCGGTTCTGGCTGCGGATCCGGTCCGCGTAGACCCATGGGTGCCCCCTCCGAACCGCCCCCTCCGCCGCCGGGGTCAGGTGCAGACGCACCGGACCGGTCATGGCGCCGCCTTCGGATCGGACGCGGGCGTCGCCGACGGAGCTTCGGGGACGGAGGTCGGGAACGTCGGAGGTTGGGCGGATCCCGCCGACCCGGGAGCCGGCGCCCCAATCGCCTGGCGCCAGACCACCAGCTTCGCTTTCAGCTCGGACGTCTTTTCCGGAAGGCTGCGCACCAGATTGTTCTTCTCCCCGAGATCCTCCACCACGTTGTACAGCTCCAGCCGACCGTCCCCAAGCCATTCGATGAGTTTGAAGTTCCCCGCGCGAACCACACCCACCGGGAGCGTTCGGATCGCTGGAACCGCGGCCGCATCGATCGTCACCGGGAAATGCCAGTACAACGCATCCCGACCCAACGGAGCCGAAGCATCGCGCCACAAGGGCAGGAGATTGAGCCCGTCGACCGGATGTCCCGCCGGCGACGCCACCCCCGCCGCCTCGCAGAGGGTCGGGAACAGGTCCACCGCCGAAACCGGTTCGGAGGTGCGCGAACCCGGCGTCACCACCCCGGGCCAGCGCACCAGGAAAGGCACCCGCAGCCCCCCTTCGTAAATCGCGCCTTTTCCTCCCCGGAGCGGCGCGTTGTCCGTCACCCCGGTCCTGCGCCCACCGCTCTCCGGGTCCGATTGCATCCCAAGCCCACCGTTGTCCGACGAAAAAAGCACGACGGTCCGATCCGTCAGTTGCAGGGACTCGATCCGCGCGATCACGCGCCCGATCGCGGCGTCCAAGCCCGCGATCATTGCCGCGTAAGCCGCGTCCCGATGCCCGCCCGACGGTGGCTTCTTTTCGAATCGGCCCACCCATTCCTTTTTCGGCTCAACGGGCTCGTGGACGCTGAAATGAGAGAGCACGAGGAAAAATGGTCCGGCCCGGTGGCGGTCCAGAAAGTCGAGCGCCTGGTCGGTCAGGAAATCCACCAGATGGGTTCCCGGGGGAAGATCCGCCTCCGGTTCCACGGCGAAACCCACATGCCGCGCACCCGTCAACACAGCTTCGTCGAATCCCAGCCTGACCGGATGCAGGTCCCCGCCCCGACTGAAACCCCACGATCCCAGATATCCCGTGGCATACCCGGCGCCTTTCAGCACGCTCGCGAGATTGGTCCTCGCCGAAAACCCAACCTCCGCCGCCTTCGCTCCGTCGATCTCGTCGCCGAAATCGCCCGCATAGACACCCGTCCTCGGTGAGTACTGCCCCGACAGCAGGGCCGCGCGCGTCGGGAGTCCCACCGGCGAGGCGTAAAAGCTCATGAACCGCATCCCGCCCGCCGCCAGGGCGTCGAGATTCGGCGTCTCATAAAACCGCGAACCCGCGAACCCGGAATCCGTCCATCCCAGGTCGTCCGCCAGGATCAGCACGATGTTCGGCCGCTTCGCCGACGGCGATTCCGCCGGCACCCAGGGGGCGGCGAGCCAGACTGCCAAAACCAGCCATGGCGATTTCACGTCCCCGACGTTGCCAAATCGCGAGGCGCTCACCAGCGGATTCTGAAATCGACGCGCCCCCGGCCGATCGGCTATCCCCTTGCGGATGTCTTCGGTGGCTGAACAACTGCGCCTAGCCCGTGAGGCGCAGGGCCTTTCCCTGCACGATCTGGCCGAACTGACCAAGATCCGCAGTGACCATATCGAAGCCCTCGAATCCGCCAACTACGACCCCTTCCCCGCTCCGGTCTACATCCGCGGCTCCGTCCGAACCTGCGCCAATTTCCTCCGGATGGACGTTCCGGCCGTCCTCGCCGCCCTCGACGAGGAGCTTTCCCGTTCGCCCGAATTCAGTTCGCCACCCAGCCTCTCCGGAGGCCCGCGCGGCCCCCTCGATTGGCTGACGTATCAATTGTCCCGCGTGCACTGGCGCGCCCTCGCCGTCATCGGGGGAACCGTCGCCGTCATCGCGGGCGGTTACTACGGCTGGCACGCGACAACCCAGCGGCTTCGCGAGGACCCCCTCAGCCGTCTCGGTCCCGGCGTCCACAGACCCGCCTCCATCGCGGAGGGCGACATCCTCTCGATCCCGACGAACACCCCGGCGCCCGCCAACAACCCGCGCCGCTGACCCCCCCGTCGACCCCCCCGTCGATCCCCGCCCCGCTTCACGGCACCAGGTGCGGCGCCAGGAAGTAGAGGCCCGTGCGCAGCTTCGGCATCTGAATCCCCAGATCCACCTCAACCCGCGCGTCGTGGCTGCTCCCCAGAAGCCGGAACAACGACCCAAACGACGGGGGCCTCAGGTATTGAATCAGCCTCGCGTCCTTGATACCCGCCAGCTTCCGAGCCCGGTCCACGGCGACGGAAAAATCCCCGAGTTCGTCGACGAACCCCAGCTTCCACGCCTCCTTGCCCGACAAAAGCCGCCCGTCCGCGAAGTCCTTCCAGTGGCCAACCAGTTCCCGCCCCTGGTCCGCCACGTCGTCCCCGTTGTCCTCGTTCCGCGCATGGGCCAACCCACGGCCCTCCTCGATCACCGATTTGAACCGTTCGAAAGTCTCGTTCACGAGGTCCTGAACGATGCGCCGCTCCTCCGCCGTGATGTCCGCTTCTTGCTTGTCGGGGCTCAGCATGTCCTTGAGGGCGCCACTCTTGAAGACCTGCGGACGGACCCCGATCTTCTCCATCAACGCCCGCCAGTTGTAGCTCTGCATGATCACTCCAATGCTCCCGGTGATCGTCAGTTCGTTCGCCACGATCCAGCGGCAGGGCGCCGCCACATAATACCCACCCGACGCCGCCACCGTCCCCATCGACGCCACCACCGGCTTGTCGTGTTCCTCCTGGAATTCCGCCAGGAGTTTGTAGATCTCGTCCGACGCCAGGACCTCGCCGCCCGGCGAATCGATCTTCAGCAGGACCGCCCGGACCTGCGAATCCTTCCCCGCCTGTTCCAATTGCTTCCCGATGTGGTGGACCAGGTTGTTCCCCGCGTAGTCCCACGCCGAACTCGTGATCACCCCCTGCATGTCGACCACCGCGATCTTGTTCCTCGACGAAGCCGGCTCCAGAACAACCTCCCGAAGCTCATCGTGCTGGGCCATCGATTGAAATCCCACCGACCCGGAACCCAGATCAGCCAGCGAACTCACCAGGTAGATCACCGCCGCCGCCATCACCAAACCCACGACCCCCAGCCCCCCCAGAACCCACCAGATCGTGGTTCCGCCTCGGCGCGGCGCCGGGGAAACTCCGCCCCGTCCCGGCGGTACCGATCCCGACCCTCCGCTCGCGCGGCCGGCCGCGACTCGCGCGCCGAGGATCGGAGGAGGCGGAGCCGCGGGCCCCGTCGCGGCGGGCCGGGATTGTTCCATGGGGGTTCGGAAGTCCGATCCGCGCCCCTGGGTTTCCTCCGGTCGCGAATCCGAACCCGTCGGCAACTCCGGCTTCGTTTCTTCTTGCATGGCGCGCAACGTAAAGAACGTCCCACCGCCCCGCAAGGGATCAGGAGGGGGGCGGAGGGATCGGGACGGGGTGCGAGCTTGTTCGCCGGCACGCCCAACGCGTATAGACACGGGCATGCCACCCCTCGGTCACATCCCATGAACGTTCCTGGTGGCTGGCTCGCGGCCGCGATGGTCGCCGTGGCGTGCGCCTGCGGCTGCCGCGCCGCCTGGCGCGCGTTTGCCTTCCCGGCATGGGTCGCCGTCGCCGTCACCCTCGCCCTGGTCGCACCCGCCACGTTCGACACCTGGTTCGGCGTCAATCTCGCCGTCCTGATCGTCCCCCTCATCCAGATCATCATGTTCGGCATGGGCACGACCCTGAGCCTCGCCGACTTCACCCGCGTGCTCCAACGCCCCGGACCCGTCCTCTTCACCGGCGCGCTCCAATTCTCGGTGATGCCCGCCGTGGGCTACGGCCTCGCCCTCGGATTCGGTTTCGAACCCGAAATCGCCGCCGGCATCATCCTCGTCGGCTCGGTCTCCGGCGGCGTTGCTTCCAACCTCGTGACCTACCTCGCGGGCGGCGACGTCGCCCTCTCCGTCACCATGACCGCCTGTTCCACCGTCGCCTCCCCGGTCTGCACGCCGTTCCTCATGAAGGTCCTCGCCGGCCGACTCATCCCCATCGACGCCGTCGCCATGATGTTCGATATCCTCAGCATGATCCTCGTCCCCGTCCTCGCGGGTCTCATCGGACACCGGATCCTGTTCGGCCACGATCGCCTCCTCGCGCGCGCCGGCCCCCTCGCCCTCGTCACGCTAGCCGGTCTCGGAATCGGCGCCGCCTGCCTCGCCGCCCCCTGGCCACCGTCCCCGGCCTTCACCTCCCTCCGGAACGGCCTCGCCATCGGGTCCGCCCTCGTCGGCGTCGTGGCGGCCGCCAAGCTCGTCATGAACATCGGCCTCCACCGGACCGATCCCTGGATGGACCGCGCGCTGACCTGGGTCTCCATGGTCGGCATCTGCCTCATCATCGGCATCATCACCACGCGCTCCCGCGAAAAACTCCTGAGCGTCGGCGCCCTCCTCCTCGCCGCCGCGGTCCTCCACAATCTCATCGGATACACCCTCGGCTATTGGGCGGCTCGACTCGCCCGCATGGACGAACGCGTGTGCCGGACGGTCGCCATCGAGGTCGGCATGCAGAACGCCGGCATGGCCTCCGGACTCGCCATGGGCGCCCTCCAAAGCGCCAACGCCGCCCTGCCCCCAGCCATCTTCGGTCCCGTCATGAACCTTTCCGGCCCCATCCTCGCCAGCTGGTGGAAACGCCGTCCGACCCGCCTGCCGACATCACCCCATCCCAATCCCAACCCCACTCCCAACCCAAGCAACTCCTGACCCCACCCCCTCATCAGGCCCTCCGCCACTCATCCCCACCTCCACCTCCACCTCCACCTCCACCTCCACATCCACGCCCCTCCACCCGATGAAACGTCGCCGCTTCCTTGATCTTCTCGCCCTTGGATCCGCCACCGGAGCCCTCACCGCCGCCTCGTCGCCGCGGGCTCGCGCCGCCGAAGCCGCGGAGAACGTCGCCGCCCGGGCCGCCGCCGCTTCCGGTCCCATCCGCATCACCCGGGTCCGCCCCATCCTGACGGCGCCCCAATCCAACGTTCGCCTCGTCGTGGTCAAGGTGGAGACCAGCGAACCCGGGCTGTACGGACTCGGCTGCGCCACGTTCAACCAGCGTCCCCTCGCGGTGAAAACAGCCGTGGAGGAATACCTCGACGGCTTCTGCCGCGGTCGCGACGCCCGCAACATCGAGGACCTCTGGCAGACGGTCTACACGAGTTCCTACTGGCGCAACGGCCCGGTTCTCAACAACGCCCTCAGCGGACTCGACCAGGCGCTCTGGGACATCAAGGGCAAGATGGCCGGAATGCCCGTCCACCAACTGCTGGGCGGCAAGGCGCGGTTCGCCGTCGACTGCTATTCCCACGCCTCGGGCTCCGATATCCCGCGCGTCGTCGAAAACGTCCAGCGCCTCATGGCCGAAGGGTACCGTCACATCCGGATCCAGCTCGGCGCCTACGGATCCACGCACCTCGCCGGCAAGGGCGACTTTGAAGCCGAGGACTTCGGTCTTCCGGTCGAATCCCACATCGACCAAGCCGCGTACTGCCGGGCCGTCCCCCGGATGTTCGCCGCGGTCCGGGAAAAATGCGGCGAAACGATCGAACTCCTCCACGACGTGCACGAGCGCGTCCCGCCCATGGATGCCGTCCGCCTCTGCAAACAGGTCGAGGAACACCGACCCTTTTTCATCGAGGACCCTTTCTCGCCGGAAGACATCGGCTGGTTCCGAATCCTTCGTCCCCAGACCAGCGTGCCGCTCGCCATGGGCGAGTTGTTCAACAGTCCCCACGAATGGACCGGGCTGATCACGGAACGCCTCATCGACTTCATCCGCGTTCACATCTCCCAGATCGGCGGGCTCACCCCCGCCCGAAAACTCGCCGCGCTCGCGGAGGCCTTCGGCGTCCGAAGCGCGTGGCACGGACCCCTCGACGTCTCACCGGTCGGCCATGCCGCCAACGCCCACCTCGACCTTGCCATCTGGAATTTCGGAATCCAGGAGGCCGTCCGGTTCAACGACGCCATGCGCGAGGTGTTTCCCGGCGCGCCGACCATGAAGAACGGGTACATGCACGTGAACGACGCGCCCGGCTGGGGCGTGGACCTCGACGAATCCGCGGCCAAGAAGTTTCCGCTCCCCGAACGCCCCGGATACTGGCTTCCTGTCCGCCGCAGGGACGGCACCTCCGTGAAACCCTGACTCCGAATGCCCCCAAATTCCGCGAACGGCGAACATCCCGCGGCCGAACCGGCCGGCGCCCGCGCCACCAGCGCCCACCGCGGCGCCACCGCCCACATTCGGAAGATCCGGGCCGGAATCGCCGCCGACGGCCCCGGAGCCACCTACCACCGCCTCATCGCCGAAAACAACGCCCTGATCCAAAGCGCCAACCTCGACATCGGACGCCAGCTCGTCACCGCCCGTTCCGCCATCCACACCGAAATCGTCCGCCACTGGGCCTCCGAACAGGTCGCGCTCCACAACTACGACCGCCCCTTCGCGGTCGTCGCCCTCGGCGGCACCGGCCGGGCCGAGGTCACGCCCTGTTCGGACCTCGATTTCGCGTTCCTGTTCGACGACGCCCTCGAAGGCAATCCCTTCCTGCTCGAACTCCAAAGGCAACTCCTTCACACGAGCCTCTTCGAGGAGTTCCACGGATTCCGCTTCGATCCCCTCCCCTTCAACCTCGATGACGCGCCACGGCTGTCCGACAAACAGCTGAACTCGTTCGTCGACCTCCAGCCCGTCCACGATCCCGGCGGCCTCGCCCACCGCTTCAGGGAACGCATCCGCAAGACCTACGATCCCTTCGAGCACTTCCTCCATGTCCGCGGATTCTGGAAGGGCCGGTGGGAAAAGGCCGCGGACGACGTCGAGCGCCTCGACTTCTTCGACATCAAGAACGACGGGTTGCGCGTCTTCCTCGCCGGCATCTGGACGCTCGCCGGAAAACGCTTCGACCACAGCCACGAGGTCTATGCCTCCCTGCCCGACCCCAGGGACCTCGACGCCTACGATTTCCTCCTCCGGATCCGATGCTTCATCCAGCTCCGCCACGCGCCCTGCCGCGGAAGCGGCGCGCAAGGGAACCATCCCGAGGACATCCTGCGCTTCGAGGATTTCGAATCCCTCGGCGATCTCCTCGGCGAATCGGCCGACCTCGACGCCCGCCTCGAGTTCGGCAACGAGGTCCGAAGCCAGCTCTTCGCCGCGCGCCGGCGCGTCGCCCGCTTCACCAAGGCCGTCATCGAGGAGGAACTCACCCACGGACGGGAAACCGCCCCCGGCAGCCCCATCCACTACACCGTCAGCGGCCTCCGGCACCTCCGACCACACCTTTCCACCTCGCCGGAATCGCGCAGTCGCGACGCTCTCTCGCTCGTCCTCGCGTCCCAGCGCTACGGCGTGCCCATCGATCCCTCCGAACTGAACCGGACGTTCCGCGATGCCGGCGACTGGCTCGTCCCCGTTCCCGAGCTCTCCGCGCTCTTCTACGAACAACGCGGCAGCCTCGCGGAATCCTTCGCCTTCCTTTCCCAGTTCGACGGCGCCGAAGACCGCCTCTTCCCCGGTTACGCCCGGTTCGCCGCGTCGTTCGATAGCCGGGTCCTCGAGGAAAAAACCCACGCGCGCAGCGCCCTGGAACGTCGAAAAATGAAATCCCTCGAGGATCTCGTCCGCGACGGCCGCCAGCAGCTCGACCAGGCCGTCACGACCCACCAGCAGTCCGCCCTCACCGGCGACGTCAATCCCGCGGTCGCCGCCGCCCTCCTCAGCGCCGATCATCTCGCCGGCGTGAAGCTCGCCCTCAAGACCAAGCGCCTGCCCCTCACCGACGGCGATCTCCAGACCCGCGACGACGCCGAACTGTCCTTCCGCGAGCGCCATTCCTCCGGCCATTCCGAAATCCCGCTCGCCGACTACTTCCAGCGCTATCGCGATCGCTGCGAGTTCTCCGAAGCCAGCCTCGACACCGCCGAGTTCCTCATCGCCAACCGCCGCGCTTTCAAGGAACGCGCGGCCGCGGGGTTCAATCCCACGCCGGTCGTCAAGGAGTTCGCCGAACTGTGCCGCGACGAACAGCTTCTCCGAAGCCTCTACGTGTTCACCTGCGCCGACCGCGCCGAATGGGATTCGGCGAGCCAGAACCCCTCCCGCTGGTTTCTCAGCCGCGAACTGTATCACAAGGCGCTCCGCCAGTTCCGCCCCGAATCCGACCCCACCCAGGCGCTTCGGACCCTCGGCTTCTCCCCCGAGGAACAGGCTGTCCTGCGGGATTTCGGACCGGACTTCTACGCCGGCGTCTACCGCACTCACGCCGGAACCTTCGGCGCCCATCTCGTCGGTCTCGCCGATCAACCCCAGGAAGTCGGCCCCAAGGTCACCGTCCTCCGTGATGGCGGCTCGGTCATGATCGGCGTCGCCGCCGCCGACTTCCGCGGCCTCGCCGCCTGCATCACCGGAGCCCTCTGGAAGGCCGGACTCAACCTCCGGCAGGCCCACATGTTCTCCGCGATGAACCGCCACCTCGCGCTCGACTTCTTCCACCTCGCCCCAGGCGGAACCGTCGCCCTCGGCTCCGAACTCATGCGCCGACTCGAACGCGACATCCGCGAACAACGCCATATCGCGCCCGAAGACGAATCCACACTCCCGCGCCTCCGCGGAACCACCACCCTCAAGGAATGGCTTCCCGGACATTGCTGCCTTCAACACGAAACCACCCAGGACGGCGGAGGACTGATCTACGCGCTCGCCTACAAGGTCTTCCGACACCTGGGCAGCAACATCTTCGGCCTCAAGGCGGACGCCAACCCGAAGGTGGTCTACGTCTCCATCTACCTTTCCATCCCCCAGGGCCTCTCCCTCTCCCAGGCCCAGACCATCGTCCAGGAACGTTTCTGACCCCCGAAGGATTCCGGCTTTCACCCGACAGCCGAATCGGTTACGGAATCCACGTTCAGTCCCCGGTATGAGCTGGCTTCGACGACACCGCGCGGCCGCCGGCCTGGTCGCCCTCGCCGCCGTGGTCTGGCTCGGCGCCTTCCAATGGGCGCTCGATCGCGAGATGGCCCCATCCGCGGCCTGGATCCAGGACCTTGAGGCGTACGAACGCCTCGACGCGACCAATCCGCCGCCCGATCGCGCCGTCCTTTTCGTCGGCAGTTCCAGCATCCGCCTCTGGAGTTCGCTCCGCGGCGATTTCCCCAGGTACCGCGTCTTTCGCCGCGGGTTCAACGGTGCCCGCATCGACCACATGTCGCGGCATGTGGACGACCTCGTGGCCCCCTACGACCCGGAAATGGTCATCCTCTACGCCGGCGACAACGACCTCGCGGACGGACTCAAACCGCGCGAGGTCCTCCTCGAGTACCAAAGCCTCGTCGATCGCGTCCGGCGCGAGGTCCCGACAGGCCGCGTCGGGATCCTCTCCATCAAACCCAGTCCCTCCCGGTGGCACCTGGTCCGTCGCATCCGGGAGACGAATCGGCGCCTGAAGGAATGGTGCGAACGGCACGACTGGCTCGATTTCATCGACGTCCACACCGGCATGCTCGATGAACACGGACGCCCGCGAACCGCCTATTTCGAGTCCGACGGCCTCCACCCGAGTCCGCGAGGCTATTCCGCGTGGGCCGATCGAATCCGGGGCTTCCTGCCCGAAACCGCGCGAAGAACGAATCTCATCACACCGACTCCGCCCTCCGCCGCGGCAGCAACCGCACAGCCACCACCGTCGCCGTCACCTATGCCCACGCCGGACCCGATCAAGCGCGGGGCTGAGGAACCAGCCCTGGCGTGCGACCCCCGCTGACGACGTCGTAAACCCCGGGCGAGATTGCCAGCAGGAGGCGGGCACCGGCCGTGCAGAGGAACACAACAGCCAACGGGAACACCACGTAGGCGGCGACACGGCCCATCTCACTCCCTGCGAACGCCCCGTACCCATGCTTGTGAAGGATGGGGAGCAGCGGATCGAACCCCATGTAGACGAAGAACCGGTACGGAGCCAGATGCCCCAGTCCCCGACGGAAAGTCTCCGGGAACACATCGTACGCGCCCCAGATTCCCACCACGCCAAGGAGGACGAGCGCCTTGTAGATCGCGGTGAGCGGCATGGATCCGAACACCGCGGCCGCCGTGTAGGCGGCGGCACCCACGAGCCACGCCCCCGTCAGGATCCACGCATGCCGCCGCGAAGGCAGCGCCAGATCCTGCGCCTTGTAACCCAACAACGCGCCGACGGTGAAGAAGCAGAGACCCGGCTTCCTGAAAATCAGGATCGGGTCGAGGCCCGGGATGAAGAACAGGATCGCGCCAAGTCCCAGGACCCACCATCCCAACCGCGGCAGCAGCCAGATCAGGACCGGAACGACGAAGACCATCAGGTACATGAGCTGCTGGAGAAACCACAACTGGCTCGGGACATGCATCCCCAGATACGTCATCAGCAGTTCCTCGCCTCCCCAGGTGCCCTTCCGGATCATGACCCCCAGCGCGTGCCTGTTCGTCACGAGGTAATCCGCAAGCCAGAGCAACTTGCCCAGGGCGGCCCAAATCGCCCACGGCGCCAGAAGCGACAGCGTGCGCCGTTTCCACTTCCGGCATAGCGACGACCAACTTGGCCGCCACGCCCAGAAAAACAGATAGCCCGAGGCGAGGAAGAACACCGGGTTCGTGATCCGCCCCAGCGCCCCCGAAACGAAAAACTGCGACAGCAGTTCGAACCGTCCGACGGCTCCGTCGGCGAGGTCCGGCATGGCGATCGACTCACCCTGCCAGAGGCGCAGATCTCCCCAGGTCACCGCGTGGTTGAACACCACCGCGATGCTCAACAGCAGGCAGAGGTTCCGGATCTTCGCGTTGTTGTACTCCGAGACAGCCGGCGTGGTCGGAGCCGGACCGGCTTCCGGGTTCGGAAAATCCCGCAACGGACCAATGGCCGCCTTTTCCAAGGGCTCCCCGCCTGTCCTGGTCTCGTCCATCGCCGGTGTCCGGGGAACGTGCAGCGAAGTCCCCCCGCCCACCAGCCAGAACTCCAACGCGAACCAATTGCTTGCACGCCCGAGAGTCCATGGGCAGTCTCCCTACCGTACACGAATCCATCGGCTTCCTAATTTCGAACTTCGCCTTATGCATGCGACCCACAGTCTACGAAAGCGCCGTTCGTTTGGTTTCACGCTGATCGAGCTCCTGGTGGTGATCGCCATCATCGCGATCCTCGCCAGCATGCTGCTTCCAGCCTTGGGAAAGGCCAAGAGCAAGGCGCAGGGCGTCCTGTGTCTGAGCAATGGCAAACAGCTCATGCTCGGATGGGCCCTTTATTCGGGTGACAACCAGGAAAAGATCTGCCCTTCGACGGGATTGGGAGGCTTGGTAACCACCCACAGTCCGACCAAAAACTACCCGCGGAACCAGTGGTGCATGGGAACGATGCACCAGGCGCCCGGTTGGACCAACACGATCCTCATCATGGATTCGCTGCTGTATCAGTATGAGAATTCACTGGGCGTCTACAAATGCCCCTCCGACAGGGCGACGACAAGAAGCCCGTTTGGCCGGGGAGGGGGAATCCCGAAGGTCCGGAGTAACTCCATGAGTTGCTTCATGAATCCGCTTCCCGGAGAAACCCGATCGGCCGGCAAGACATATCGCAATCAGGGGGATTTCGTGCTGGGTCCGGCGATGACCTGGGTGACCATCGATGAGAACCCGGCGTCGATCAACGACGGTTGGTTCGTGCACGAGTCCAAAACATCGTTCGTGGACTATCCGGCTTCCTACCACAATGGCGCGGGCGGCCTCTCGTTCGCGGACGGCCATTCGGAAATCAAGAAGTGGAGATCGCCGGCGATCCTCACCTACGGGCAGCCGAGCCCCAGGGCGAATGCAGCCCTGGATAGAGTCGATGCCACTTGGCTTTACGAGCGGACGACGGACTTCACCGTGCCGTGGAACTAGTGTGGGTTCGCCTCACTCACTTCCGTGGTTGTAAGCCCGACACTGCGCGGGCAGACCCCTCCGGGGCGAATGCCAGCCTCTGGGAATATCCCTTGCGGAATGGTCCGCTGACCCATGTGCCGTCCTGGCCGGATCGACATCCATGGACGCCAATTCAGGGCGTCGCCGCCCGCAAGGCCGCCAGATGTTCCAGGGCTGCTTCCGAAGTTGCGGTTAGAAGCGGCGGCGCCGGCACCTCCAAGCGCCGGTCAATTCCCGAAGCCAAAGGCGCGTCACTCAGCGGTTGAAGTCGCGGCGCTTGCCTTCGACAAATCGGGTGGTCCCAAGCGGCGGTGCAATTCCTCCAACCATGCCAGTTCAACGGGCTCGCCCTCGAACGCCATGGAATCGGCCACGCTGCGCGGAATGCTCCGCCACCATCGGCGGAGGCGCTCTTCCTCGGGCAAGGCCCGCCATCGTTCCAAGCATTCGGCAACCGTCATGGCGGGACTGGCGGGACGATTGGTAGCGCGTACGGGAATCGAATCCAAGGCATGTCAAGAACCAAATTTCGGAAACACGCAGCAAACCCGTGTCAATACAGGTCGAAATCGACTTTCCAATACTCGACCCCAAAATCGGACTACAGCCGTAAAACCGAACCTTTCCGAAGACTTTTTGTCATATTTTGTCATGCAAGATGCCCTTCGTAGTACCGACTGATCCCCTTACGGGCGTCCTACCCGTACCCGGTACCGACGGAGTATTTCTGCATGACAGCGTATGACAACTACCCGCTGGCCCTTTGTCCGCGCCCTTTGGCCTCGGGACTCGTTGCCTCAAAACCATTGAAGCCCCGTTACCGCACCTATCGCCGGGCCAGCAGCCAGATCTACTTCCTCGATTCCGTCACCGGAAAACGTGAGAGCCTCCGCACGTCCAATCCCCGGGAAGCCGCCCGCCTTGTTCAGGCCCGGAACGACGCCCACGATCAGCCCGCCTTCAACCTGCAGCTCGCCCGGATGTACCTCACCGGCGCCGACCCCGACGGCGCCAAACGCACCTGGCAGGACGTGCTCACCGCCGTCATCGAACTCAAGCACGGCCCAACCCGCGACCGTTGGGGCGTCGCCGCCCGCCAAAAGGCCCTGGCTGCCCTGCTCCGCCGCCCCCCCTCGTGGACACCCGCCCCGAACACTTCCTCACCGCCATCAAGGCCGGAACCGTTTCCACCAACATCTACCTGCGACGCCTGCAAAACTTCGCCGTCGACATGGGCTGGCTACCAAGCCGTTGCTCCACAAGCGCCAATGGCCCCAACCCCGTTTCCAACCGAAACGCTCCATCACCGCCGCCGAACACGAACGCATCCTGGGCGCGGGGAAGAACCCGGAATGGAACGCGTTCTATCGCTTCTGCTGGCACCTCGGCGGATCGCAGACCGACGTCGCCAGCCTGCTCGCCGAGGACGTCGACTGGAACACCCAGACCATCGCCTATCGCCGACGGAAAACCGGGACCCCGGTGGTGCTGCGGTTCGGCGATGAACTCGCCGACCTCCTGCGAAACCATCTGCCCGTGCAAGGCCCCCTGTTTCCTCGGTTGGTGGAACTCCACGAAAAGCACCGGGCCAAACTCTTCAACCGCCGCTGCCGCCTTTTGGGAATCAAAGGCGTCAGCCTGCATTCCTACCGCTACGCCTGGGCGGAACGGGCGATGAGCTGCGGGTACCCGGAGCGCTTCGCCCAAGCCGCCCTGGGCCACAACAGCAAGGCCGTGCACCGCGCCTACGCCCGCCACGCCGAGTTCACCCTCCCACCCTTCGACGAATACGAACGCCTCGCCACCGAACGCAAAGTCCTGCCCGTGGGATTTCGCGGGCCGGCGACAGCGACCCAGAATCCCACGTCCATTCCCATCGACCCAGCCCCGCCGAACGGGTCCTTTGGCACGGGCTAAACGCTCGATCGCGCGAACCAATACCGCCTACTCCGCCCGCACCAACTTCCCTCCGGCGTCGCGCCCGGCCGCCTCGAGCGCCTTAGCGAACCGCGCGGCGGAACGCGCCTCCGATTGGGCATTGGCCACGTGGGCGACCAATAGTTCGGGATGGCGAAGAAGCTCCTCCCGCCATTCCGAGTCCAGACCCAACGCTTGGAGTTCGATTCCGAGCCCGCGGGCGCCATCCACGATCCGCTTGGGAGGCGTGTAGAAGGACCAAATGAAATAGGTCACTACCCTGAGATCGTGAGCCTTCCCGAACTCGCTCCGGAGCGTTGGCGTGTCCAGTTCCCGAACGCATTTGGCTTCGATGATCCGCAGAGCGTTGCCCGAATGCGGAGTCTCTGCCGTGGAGGTGATGACCAAGTCCGGCCGGCCTCCCAGAGCGCTCCGCTCCCCTTGAAGGGACGGCTGGGCCCATAGGTGCCGGGAGATGCCGTCCTCCACAATCTCGACGGGACCCGACTTCCCGAACAAATGGATTCTCGGAGCGCTAGCCTGTTGCGCCCGAAGGAGCACGCCCAGCAAACACAACGCCTCGACCAGTTGCCAGGTGGGCGAATCCGGTAGGGTCGCCGCCGACGCCATGGGCGCACCCTTCGGGCCAAGAATCGGCCCCACCTGGAAGCGACCGCGAACCTGATCCGACGCCGCGCAAACGGCTCGCCAAATGGCGGACCGTGCTGGCTTGTCCTGATCCGCCCCTTCTGTTCCCGCGGATGCCATGGACGTTCAGAGCGGGCTCGCACCCACGACAAGAGCCGGACCACTGCGCTTCGATGCAATCTCGATGCGATTCTCCGTCCGCTGGAATCGAAGAATGACGAACCGTCCGTCAACCCTGCGGACAAAACCGGCGGCTTCGAGGGCCCAAAGATCGATTTGGTAGGCGCCAACGAACTTCGGCGTCGCGCCGCGACTCATTCTCCAGTGCAACGACAGTGTGAGCGGCGACTGGGCGAGCGGAACCTTGCCGAAATGGTGCCCGCAATTGTCATCGCGCCCTATCCAGTTGCGACGGGTTGCAGTCCCAGATGGAAGCCCGATCACCACGGTGGCGATGCTGAGGTTGGATTGTGCCGCGTTTCAAGCCTCGCTGCTACCGGTGAATCCGGGTCCACGTTTCCAAATGGAAGCCCGCAGGCTTCCACTTGGAGAATCCCGTTTCCCGTTCCCGAACTGGACTCCGATACCGATTATCAAGACCGCACCACTTTTCCCCCGCTTCGTCCCGTGAAGCCCAGGCACCAAGCGGAGGCGGCAGGTAAACGAATCTGCCCGTGAAGCTCGGCGAATCTCTGGCGCCAGGCTCGGAAGGCTTGCCTCCACGCAACGGTCTCGGCTTCGCTGTGCACCATCACCTTGACGGGGCCTACTGCACGCAGACCGGTCCGACGAGCCTCAGCCCATGAACGAAGCCCACCTATCCAAGGGGAAATCGAGATGGGGAAACTCGTCCGTCCATCTGGGCAACCTTCAAGGCGCGCCCTCCGACGATCATTTCGCGCTTCATCTCGCGGCGATCGAGTACGAGCTTTCGGCACCCATCACCATCGAGACCCGGGAGGACATCCTTTCTCGGAAACATTGGTCCGAACGATTGGAGCCCTA
>JBFWOK010000145.1:0-17772 GCA_050250555.1 Limisphaerales bacterium | reverse complement strand
ATGGAGATGTCGCCCTACGACCTCACCAAGGCCCGCATCATCTGGCGCATCGGTTGACGATCGAAGCCGGTTGGCGATGTCGGCGGCTACATCGGGCTTCCGGGATTTCCGCGGCGGGCCGGGTCCTTGTCGACCTGGCGGGTTCCGCCGATGGGGGCGGGGGTCTTCCGGACGGCGGGGGGGGTGGATTCCGGGCTGGACGATTCCCGATTCGCCTCCCACCAGGCCGTCGCTTTGGCGGCATCCCATTCGTCGGCGGTCGGGAGAGTTTTCAGTCGCCGACGCAGGGCTTGGGCGGATTCGGGGCGGTCCGCCGGATCCTTGGCGAGGCAGTCGAGGAGAAGAACCTCAAATTCCCGGCCTATTGGATTGGTCGTTCGGCGACCGGGAGGAACGGGGATTTCGGTGAGATGCTTCTGATAAAGCTCCGCGGCGTTCTCGGCGTCGAAGACGGGCTGTCCGGTGACGAGGTAGTATCCGAGGGCGCCGACCGAGTAGAGATCGCTCCTCGGATCAATCGGTGATCGGTTGTCGATGGCCTCCGGAGGGATGAACGACGGCGTTCCCTCGATCGTGGACGGAGACCCGGATCGGGTCGCCAGTTCGGAACGGAATTCCCGAACCAGTCCGAAATCGAGGACCTTCACGCAATCCGCGATTCCGCCCCGATGGCAGAGGAAGACATTGGCGGGTTTGATGTCGCGATGCACCAGGCCGAGGGCGTGGGCCTCGCTCAGGGAATCACAGATCTGGATCAGGATATGTGCGACGCGGGCCTCGGGCTGGGGGCCGAAGCGGGCGACGAGATCGTGGAGGTTCAGACCGCGGAGATACTCCATGGCGTAGTAGAAGATGCCGTCGGGAGTCCGTCCGTAGTCGAAGACCTGGATCGTGTTGGGATGGGTGAGCTGGCAGCTCAGACAGACCTCGCGTTCGAATCTTCCGATCGACTCGGGATCCGCGCGGTCGGGCAGGAGCAGTTTGATGGCGGTGTCGCGGCGGAGAAGTCCATGCCGGCCGCGGTAGACGACCCCCATGGCGCCCTCGCCGATCTTTTCCTGAAGGGTGTATTGGCCGAGTTGACGGAGCTTGAGTTCGGCTTCGTTGAGACGGCGGCGCCACGCGAGGTTGGCGCCCGACACCAGAAGCATGCCGGTGGAGCAGAGGAGCAGGAGGAGGAAGAGGATGAGAAAGAGCAGGTTCAGGACGCGGAGGGGTTGGTACGCCTCGGTGGCGTTGATCTGGGTGACCACGCCGAATCCGTGCTGGGGGAGCCACCGCCACGCCCCCACGACCGGGACGCCGCGATAGTCGCGCGAGGTGGCCACATCGACTCCGGAGCCGCCTGAAACCGCCGCAGCGGCGAGATGGGTCAGTGGGCGGGCCGGATCGTTGGGATCATCCGGTTCGATTCTTGCCGGCTCATCCTCTCCGGGATCGCTCAACCGAAGGTTGAGGGCCGAGCCGCTATCCGGATGGTCGGCGATCAGACCCAGGCGCCGGAGCTGCTCGTCGAAGCGACTTCGCGAGATCAGGAGTCCGCGCTGATCCAGGGCGTAGGTTTCTCCCGAGATCCCGGGTCGCGCGACGGAGAGGATTCGGGTGAATTCGCGCTCGGGATCGATGACGACGGCGAATCCCCCCCGGACCTGTCCGGATTCGTCGCGGATCGGAACCGCGACCTGCATCAGAGTGAGATCCCCCCGGCGTCCGGGTGGGCCGTTGGTCGAGAACCTGCCAGGACCGGGAGGTCGATTGGTGCCGAATCCGACGGGGCGTTGTCGGGGGCCGGAAAACGGAGGACCGCCGAATCCGACGGTTTCGGAAGGTGGCCGCGCGGTCCGGTCGGGGAGCGCGTCGCGTGGCGGGCCATTGGGGGGCCGACCCTGGCGCGCGCCGCGAAAAAACGGCCTGAAAGGTGTGATCAGGATCGGTTCGGATGACGCGAAAAGCCGCTGATAACTGTTGGTGTGTTCATCGAGCACCGTGGGGCGTCCGCGAAAGCGTCCCCGTCCCGTTCCGGCGACGATCCCGAGATTGGTGTCGACGAGATGGGCGATCCTGTAGCCGACCTGTTCGAGGCGCGGGCGCAGGATCTGGTCGAACTCCTCGGTGGGTGTTGCGGGGCGGTCAGGATTCGGGTCGCGCGGGAGGAGGGTTCCGGTTGCTTCCGGATCGAGAAGAGCCTTGAGGGCGAGTTCGTGAATGCGGGGTTCGCTCGAGAGGGAGGTCGCGAGGTTGAACTGGTTGGTGATCCAGATTTCGAGCGCGGTGACGTTGGCATCGATGGCGGTCGTCAGATCGGCCTTGAGTTGCGACTCGATGGTTTTTCGGACCCGGGCGTTGCACCAGAAGCCGAACGCAGCGATCAGCGCGGCGACCAGGAGCGGGGCGATCCAGTTTCGGTTTCCTGGGGCGTGGGTCATGTTTCGGCAGGTTCCCAGACGCGGGTGCCGCCGAAAGGTTTCGTCCGAAATCGCGCGACCGACCGACCGATCGATCATCGGCGCCGCACCATCCGGAGGGCGAAGTCGTGGTCGAACGGTCGGGGCGCCTGGATCGCGAGGTCGCCGCCCGCGTGCTTCCGCGATTCCTTCGCCACGGATCGGCCCGTCACCGGGTCGATCCACTCGATGGACCATCGACCGGGCGGAATTCCGACCCGAAGCGGACTGGGCGCGCGGGTGCCGGGCTCCTCCACCGGCGGCTTCGGTCCCCCGTCGAGGCGGACCCGAGGGTCCTTACCCGAGGGACGGAAATAGACGCCGATCCTCCGGCCTGGGTCCACGAGGGCTCGGGCCGTGTGGGTTTCCGGCACGCCGCCGACAACCACCGAATCGTCGGGCACCACGCGGGCCAGGTCGAAGTCCTCGAGGAAGCTCCTGAGAAAGCGAAATTGTCGTCGGAGGACCGGGCCCCCGCCTCCGGGCTGGGTGGCAGGGTAGTTGAACTGACCGTCCTCGTACCCGACGGCGAAAGAGTAGTCGAGGTGGCTGAAGAGAGCGCCGCCGGCGATGAGGAAATCCCAGGCTTCCATGCGGTAGGCCGCGTCCTGCGTGCCGCGAAATCCGGTTTCGTTGTCACCGATGGGACGGTTGAGATGCCGGTTGAGCGCGACCGTGTCGGGAGGCGTGGCGTAGTGGAAGTTGTAGATGGAGACCGGATCCAGGGGCGCATCCACACGGGCCTTGTTGTTGGCGATGTTTTGGGAGATCAGCTTGGGTTCCCGATGGGACGCCTGCGCCGAAGCGATGCGCCGGGCGATGTGGGCCTGCCATTCGTGCGTGACGCCTCCGAAGTAGGGTTCATTGCAGATCTCGTAGTAGAGATTGTCGAAGGGTTCGAGTTCGGCGACGACCCGATCAACGAAGCGCTCCTGGTGGGCCAGAAGCCCTCCGTTCAGATCGAGGGTGTAAACCTGGGTTCGGTCGACCCCTCGTCCGGCGCCATTGACGTTGTTGTCGGAGTGGAAGGGGCTGAGGCGCCATTGCGAGTCCTCGTAGAACGGGCAGAAGAGATTGATCTCGACAAGGACCTTCCGGCGTCCGGCTTCGCGCACGAAATCGCGAAGTCGGCCGAAGTACGCCTCATCCCACCGGTCGAGATCGAAGCGATGGCCGCCGCCGGCGTAACCGGATTGATCGCTTCGCGCCCAGGGCGCCAGGAAGCGGGGACCTTCCGGCGCCAGCGTGTTTCGAGCGATGTTGAAGGCTCCCGGGGGTTCCACGTACGCCGCGCCGGTGAAGAGGCGCGTGTGATTGAGGCCGTCGGCGCCGAGGGTTGCCAGGTACTTCCTGAAGTCGAAGTCGGCGTTGAGCACCGCTCCGTAGTGTTCGCCGCTTCCGACGACGACAAGGGGGCGTCCCCGCCAGGTGAGGTAACGGGGATTCTCCGGCAACAGATGGAGGGTCTGCGCTTGAAGGCTGCCCGCGAAGGTGGAAATGGCGCCGATGGCGAACCCGGCGACCAGGATTGAGGCGAGGCACGGGGTTGAACGGCGCCGTTGACGGTGGACGGCGGATTGCGCGATGCCGTTGCCCGGCCGGGAATCCCGGCGCGCATCGTGACACGGGCCGGGCTTGGTTCTCGAATCCAGAACCGGACGGCGGGAGTCGGAGGGCATCATGGCTGTTGGCCCTGGAGCGCGGCCTCGATTTCCTGGGTCAACTGCTTCTTCGTCGTCTCGTTTTCAAAGCCCTGGTGGATGGCGATGACCTTTCCATTGCGACCGACGAGGTAGGAGGTGGGAATGGCCTCCAGGTCGACGGCCTTGGACAACTTCTCCTTGGCATCGCGGACCGTGGGGAAACCGGCGGGCGTCTTGGCGAGGAACGCCTGCATGGCGGCCTTTCGTTCGTCCACGGAGACGCCGAGAACGAGGAAACCGCGCTCGGCGTACAGCTGATGCAATTCCTTCAGGACCGGAAACGCCTTCTGGCAAGGGCCGCACCAGGACGCCCAGAAATCGATCAGGACGACCTTGCCGATGGTTTCGGGGAGATTGCCTTCGAGTTCGTATTTTTCGAGCTTGGGGAACGTGTCACCGACCTTGGGCGGGGCGGCGGCGCCGGAAAGCGCGAAGACACAGGCCAGAAGCGCGAGGGCGAGGGCGGCCAGGGGAAGGCGGAGGGAGGAATTCGATTTCATGGTGGGGTGTGGGGGGGCCGGATGGGCAGGGGAACCGATCTCCGGAATTCCGATGGGCTACGGAAGCCGGGTACGCATCCCCCGGCTCAATTCAAGGGTGTCCGGGACCACGGTCATCCCAGGTGGATTACCCGAGCGTGACGGTTTTGCCAAGCCGCGCGCTCTTCACCGCGGCGTCGACAATCTCCTGGCCGACACGGCTGATGGGGAGGCTGACCGGGCCTTGGAGGGGAAGGTCGCGGTCGAGGCAATGGAGCAGGTACTGAACGGGATTCTGGTGGGGGGCCTTGGGGGCGGGGGCCGCCACCCGGTGCGGCTTGGGTCGGCGCCGGGTCTGAACGGTCACGAAGTCGTCGTAGTCGTAGCTGCTGACGGTCCCTTCGGTGCCGGCAACAATGAAGCCGCAACGGGGTTGGGTTTGGATCGTCCAGGGATCTGTGAAGGTCCCCCACCGGGTTTCGAATTTGGAAAGTCCCTGGGCATAGCGCGCGACGACGATGCTGTGCTCATCGACCTCGAGGCCTTGGGGTCGGTCGACGACCGCGGTGACGTCGATGGGCCGGCACCCGCCGTGGTACCACGTGGCGAGCGTCGATCCGTAGCCGAGGTAATCGAGCAGCGAGCCGCCGCCGTGGGCCTTCTTGTAGAACCAGGACTTTGGCTTTTCGCGGGCGACCTGCGCGGCCGTCTTCTCGTCCTTGTCGGCACCGTGCCAAAGGGGGCCGCGATTGCCGCCGAAATGCCAGACATTGAGCACCTCTCCGAGGGCGCCGGAAGACACCAGTTCGAAGGCCTTGCGGTGGGATCCGACCCATTGAAGCGGCCAGTTGATCATCAGGGTCGATTCCTTCGGCATGGATCGAATCATGGCGTCGGCTTCCTTGAGGGACGCGGCGAAGGGTTTTTCGACGAGCAAATGGGCTCCGTACGGCGCGACCTTGCCGACCCATTCGCCGTGCCGGGATGCGGCGGGACAGAGGATGACGACATCGGGACGGGTGGATTCCAGGCAGGCGCGATAGTCGGCGAAGGCCCGGTCGCGGGGCAGGCGGAGCTTCCGGATGGCCTCCTCCATTCGGGCCGGCGTCTCATCGGAGATTCCGACCAGTTCGACCTGGGGATGCTCGGAGGCGAACCGCAGGAGGTCGCCCATGTGGAAGTGATCGAAATTGATGCCGGCGATCCGCCAGGTTCTGCGTTTCATGCGTGGAATGGGGTCTTGGGTGGCGCGCCCGAGTGGAACAGGGGCCGACGGTCCGGCCAAGCCGGGATTGGGGACGGAAGCGCGACACACCTTGCCTTGCCTTGCCCTGGACGCGGGCTCCTGCCAGTTTCCCCGGGCTCCCCCGCCATGCGACTCGCCGAAATGAATTGGTGCCAGGTTGCCGCGTTGTCGAAGGACACGCCGCTCGTGATTCCGGTGGCGGCGATGGAGCAGCACGGGCAACACCTCCCGCTGTACACCGACAGCCACCTCCTGGGGGAGATCGTTCGCCGATTGGATACCGTGCTTGGTTCGCGGGTGGTCGTCGCGCCGCTCCAATGGCTCGGCAACTCGGATCATCACCTGGACTTTCCCGGCACGCTTTCGGCGGCTCCGAGGACCTACCTCGATATTCTTGAAAGCCTCATCGAGAACGCCCTGGTGCACGGGTTCCGGCGGATTGTCTTTTTGAACGGCCACGGAGGGAACGATGTGCCTGGGCGGCAGGCGGTGTTTGAAGCCCGGCAACGCCATCGGGGGCGGAGTGATCTGCTCCTGTTGTTCGCCACCTATTGGAACCTGGCGGTCCTTGGGGCCGACGACGCCCGGGAATTCAGCCAATCGGAGATGGGCCACGCCTGCGAGTGGGAGACATCGATGATCCTGCGTTTGAATCCGGCCTGGGTGGGACGGATTGATGCGTTGGAGAAGGTGAGCGCCAAGGGGGCGTTCGAGCCGGCTTCCCGCGCTTGGCTCACCCGCGACATTACGACGACGGGCCATGTGGGCGATCCCGCTTCGGCAACCGCCGAGAAGGGGGAGATCCTGTTCAGGACTTTCTCCGAGGGCGCGGTCCGATTGTTGGAACGCGTGCTCGCGTGGGATGGGAAGAGTTGGAAGGGCTGAACGGGGATGAGTGCCGAATCCACCAGGCGATCGGGGGCATGGAAGTGGTGGGTTTGTGGCCTCCTGCTGTTGGCCTCGACGATCAACTACATGGATCGCCAGACGCTGGCCAATGCGGCGGTGCGCATCTCGACCCAGTTGAACCTGACCCAGACGCAATACGGTGGGCTGGAGCTGGGTTTTGGCTGGGCGTTCGCCGCGGGATCGGTCGTGTTCGGAATCGTGGCGGACCGATGGTCGATTCGCTGGGTCTATCCGGCGCTTGTGACGATGTGGTCGGCGACGGGATTCGCGACGGGCCTGGTTCAGTCGTACGAGGGTCTGGCGGTGTGCCGGGTGCTTCTTGGGTTCTTCGAGGCGGGCCACTGGCCCTGCGCGGTGAAGACGACCCAGCGCCTTCTCGATCCGAAGGACCGCTCGCTGGGCAACAGCGTCCTTCAAAGCGGAACCTCGATCGGAGCGATCATCACGCCCCTGGCGATGCGGATGATCATGACGGAGGAGATCGGGACCTGGCGCCTGGCGTTCCAGGTGGTGGGGCTGGCCGGAATGATCTGGGTCGTGGCCTGGTTTCTGATGGTTCGAAGCGGCGACCTTCGGCCGATACCTCCGAAGCCGGGCGGGGCGTCGATCTGGAAGGTGCTATCCAGTCGGCGGATGATCGCCCTGCTGCTGGTCATCGCGTGCATCAACACGGGATGGCAGTTGTTGCGCGCCTGGCTTCCGAAGTTTCTCCAGGAAGGACGCGGTTATTCGGAGACAACCGCGCTCTACTTCAACTCCGGGTTCTTCGTCGCGACGGACGTCGGATGCCTGGGAGCCGGCCTGCTGGCGTGGTGGCTGTGCCGGCGGGGGCTCTCCGTGCATCGGTCGCGTTCGCTCGTGTTCCTGGTGTGCGCCCTCTTGAGCGCGTTGACACTCGTGGCGGCCTTCCTGCCGCAGGGCGTGGCGCTTCTGGCAACCCTGTTGGTCGTCGGCGCGGGCGCCTTGGGTGTTTTCCCGATCTACCACGCGCTCACCCAGGATCTGTCCGCGGATCACCAGGGCAAGGTCAGCGGCGCGGGGGGTGTCGCCGCCTTCGCGCTCTCGCCGGCCCATGCCGTCTTCGGGCGGATGGTCGACAATTCCGGTTCCTTCGATCTCGGCATCGCCTTGGCGGGCTGCCTTCCTTTGATCGCCTGCCTGGTGTTGTGGGTGATGTGGGGCCGTTCGTCCGATTCCGCGTCCACGACGGTTGGCAGCGCGGGGGCCTGAGACCGGGAAAGCCGAAAAACGCCTGGAACCAAAACGATCCGAATGAAGAACGTGGAACCTGACGATGGAGGCGCGGGCCTTCGGAAACGCGCTTCGTCGAATGAGTGGAGTCGGCGCGGCTTCTTGAGCCGGGTTGCCGGTTGGTCCGCCGCGGGCGCGGTGGTCCAGGGTCATCGGTCTGTGATCGGGGCGACCGCGAACCGGCGTTCGCGTCCCGCGCAAGGACGCCGATTGCGCGTCGCCCTGCTGGCGACCGAGGTTCGCCGTCATTCCCATGCCCAGCATTTCATTGACCGGCTGGTCGAGGGCTACGGATGGGAAGGCGTCCACCGCAGGCCCGGGATTGACCTGGCTTCGCTGTATGTCGACCAGTTTCCATCGGGCGATCTTGCGCGGGACCGGTCGCGCCGGCACGGGGTTCCGATTTATCCGACGATCGCGGAAGCCCTCACGCTGGGCGGCGAAAAACTCGCGGTCGACGGGGTCCTGATCATCGCGGAACACGGGTCCTATCCGAAGAACGAGAAAGGCCAGATGCTCTACCCTCGGTACAAGTTCTTCAAGGAAACGGTCCGCGTGTTCGAGAACTCGGGACGGTCGGTGCCCGTGTTCAACGACAAGCATCTTTCGACCTCCTGGGCGGAATGCGCGGAGATGGTGGCGGATGCGAAGCGCCTGGATTTCGCGTTTCTGGCCGGATCGTCGCTTCCCGTGACCTGGCGAATTCCCTCGGTCGACCTGCCTTGGGGCACGGAACTGGAGGAGAGCGTGGCGGTGTGCTACGGCGGTGTGGATTCGTACGACTTTCATGGACTCGAGACGGCCCAGTGCATGTCGGAGCGTCGGCGGGGGGGCGAGACGGGCATCCAATCGGTCTGGGCACTGCGCGGGGCCGCGATGTGGGCGGAACTCGGGAAGCGCGAATCGACGAAGGACCTGGTTCTTTCGGCCCTGACCCGGAGTCACACCGTGCGACCACCGGAAGGCTATGGGTTTCTGCCTCCAACTCTGGAGCAGCTCCAGCGATCGAGCCCGGACGCCGTGGGTTATTTCGTCGAGCATCGCGACGGCTTGAGGACCGCGATGTTCCTGATGAACGGCGCGGTCCAGGATTTCACCTATGCCGGGCGCGAGCGGCGGCGAGGGGCTGTGGTGTCCTGCCAGATGCATCTTCCGATGCCGGGGCACATCGCGACGACCGCGGATTTCTTCAACCCACTGATGCGACACATCGAAACGACGGTCGTGACCCGGAAGGCCGTGTATCCGGCGGAGCGGACCCTTCTGACCTCGGGAATGACGCTTGCGGCGGTGGACTCCCTCCATCTGGGGCAGGTGCCGGTGAAAACGCCGGCGATGGAGGTCGCTTACACAGTGCGACCCGAATCCACCTTCTGGAGGGCATGACGATGAGTTCCATGAAAAGGCTGGGTGTGGTGGCCCCGACCCTGGAGCGAGGGGGAGTTGGGTTGGCGCTATTGGATAGAATTCTGGCGGGTTACCCGGAAGACGGCCGATGGATCGGGAGGGCGGCTTCGGAAATAAGCCTCTGGTCCCCGAATGCGAATTCGAATCCCGACGATCTGGCGCGCCGGCGAAGCGACTTGGGTCTCATGACCACGGCCAACATCGAAGGCGCGGCCATCGGCGCGGACGGGGTGGTCATGGTCCCGGCTCCCGGGCAGGTGGCGCCAGCGCCGGAGGATTTGGCGCGAGCGCTCGGGTGCATGCCTCGGGGAAGCGCCTGCTTTGTCGCAGGGCTAATTGGGGAAACCGAAGCGGAGGCCCTCCAGGCCCAGGCTCTGGCGCGAAAGCACGGAGTCCGACTGGGTGCCGCGGGCCTTTTGTCGGTGACCTTCCGGCTGCCGGAAGCGCGCCGGCGTGGCGATCGGATTCGCGAGGCCTTGATCGTGGTTCAGGGTGACGACGCGACCGCGAAAGTGGACGGGGTTCTGGGACTGAAGCCCGAGTGGCATTCCTCACCGTTTCCGGAGGCGGGGACGGCGCGAAGGTACGAAAACGATGCCGTCTGGCGTGCGGCGGCGAATGGCGAGTGGTCCTGGGACCTCCTTGCCGCGGCATTGTCGCGATCGAGCAATCCCCAGGGGAACTCCGTGACCGACGGTCGGACGCAGGACCTGGTCGGGCTGGGGGTGGTTCAACAACTGGCCCAACGGCCGAGGGCCTGGGTGACGGATCATGCGGGGGGTGTCCGGTCGGTGATCCTTTCGCTGGACGGGGTGGTCGGCGATGTGAACCTCGCGACCCGGGACCGCTCCGGCGACCTGTATTCGACACGGTTGTACCGACCTCCCGCGCCCAATGAGGCGGGTTACCATCGGTTGGCGGGTGTGGCTGTGGCGTTCCTCGAAGGCCAACCGATGCCTTGGCGGGAGGATTTGGAAGTGGGCCTCGCGGCCTGGTGGGAGGCGCTGAAATGAAGAGCACATTGCGAAATCTGTTGGGGGCAGGGGCGTTGCTGGCGACGATGCTCAGTGGCGGATCCGACACAGGGTTGTGGGACCTCGGGAAACTGGCGGATCCTCCACCCGCCGAGTGGGGCTCCCGAACAGGGCTTGTCCAGGAGGTCCACTACGCGGGGGAGCCGCTTGCGGGACGTCCAACCCGGGTGTTCGCGTATCTGGGCCGACCGGTCGCGGCCGATCCGGCCGAACGGCGCCCGGCCATGGTTCTTGTGCATGGCGGCGGGGGGAAGGCCTTCTCGAAATGGGCCGAGCACTGGGCGGAACGCGGTTATGTGGCTCTCGCCATGGACCTCGCGGGCAACGGGCCCTCGGGTCGATTGCCCGATGGTGGTCCGGATCAGTCGGACTCGGTCAAATTCAGGGAATTCGGGGTCGGCGAGGAACGGGAGATGTGGAGCTATCACGCGGTCGCGGCGGTGATTCGAGGGAATTCGCTGGTGAGGAGTCTTCCCGATGTGGATCCGGAGCGGGTGGGGATCACGGGAATCAGTTGGGGAGGTTACCTGACCTGCCTCGCCGCGAGCGTGGATCCTCGCTTCAAGGTGGCGGTCCCGGTGTACGGCTGCGGGTTTCTGGGTGACAACAGCGTGTGGAAGGACAAGTCGCTGGCGGCGATGTCGGCGGACGCGCGCGGACGCTGGCTGGCGCTGTTCGACCCAGGCAACTACCTGGGTCGAGTGAGCTGCCCGATCCTCTTCCTGAACGGAACCACTGATTTCGCGTATCCGCTGGACAGCTATCAAAAGTCCTACCGGCAGGTGCCCGCCCGATGGCGTCATGTTTCCGTCGTGGTGGACCTGCCTCACGGGCACATCTGGACTTTCCCCGAGGTCGACGCCTTCGTGGATTCGCATCTCCGGGATTCGGACCCGCTCCTTGGTTTGGGCCAGGCGAAGTACAGGGATGGCGTCGTTCGTTCGGCGATCCATGGTTCCACGCCGGTCCGGGCCGCGAATCTGCATTTCACAACCGACTCAGGTCCGTGGCAGAAGCGGACCTGGAAGACGCGTCCGGCGAGGATCGTCGGCGGCGCGGTGGAGGTTGAACTGCCGGAGGAACGGCCCTGGGTGGGATATCTGTCAGTGACCGACGAACGCGGGCTTCGGACGAGTGGGGAGCATTTCAGTTTGGGGATCCAGTCCGCGCGATGAATTGCCGATAAGCCCTGAGGGATTCTCGGTGAACTTCACGACCAGGATATCGGTTCCAGGCACGGCCGGGCCGAGCGACAGTTCGTGCGCGAAGCCACAGCCTTCGGATGGCTGTTGGCGCGGAGGCTTTTCGAACAGGTTCTCCGGTTGGGTTCCGTCGGTGGTCTGCGGTTTGGCGTCGCTGATGGTCGGAGAATCGGGCGCCTGGGCAGGCGCGATCGGGTTCGAGGACCTGGGTATCCGAGAGACATTCGTTCGCCGGTGCGGGGATTCGGACGAGCGGGGTCCCGCCGAGGGCTACCTGCGCATGGTGCTGCGCGAAGCCGGGGAGGAAGGAGTTCTCGGCGGGGAAGACGCGAGGAATCTCTATCTCTTGGCCAACGCGGGGCCGGCCCACTTCGGGTTCCCACTGATCGCCTGGATACGGTCCGACGTGCGCAAGGTTGGGGAGTTTGTGCGCGGAAAGCATAGTGCGACGTGGGTTGGCACCGACTCGTCCGAGCTCGGTGATCCACCTGACGGCGCGGTGGGTTCGGGTCCTGTGATTTCGACGGAACGCCGAAGGGGCGACCTGGATTGGGGCCCCATGGACGGCGGGACGTCCGGTGGAGAGGATCAGGTTTCCTGGGATTGGGACGAGGTTCGGAAGAACGACCCGAATCCCCTGCCAGGGGCGTGGTTCGGGGCGATCGGCGGAGATGCCTTGGGCGACCCGCCTCGGGGTTTTGTTCCCTCGGCGGTTCCGGACGCTGGCGGAACCCTTCAATTGCTCAGCCTCGGATTGGCGGCGTTGGCCGGCATTGGCTGGGTGCGATGCCGGGGCGAGTACGTCCCGAGGTGATGAGATCCGCCCGGGCGCGGTTTCACGCGATGGCGGCGTTCTCGGCCTGGACCGAATCGCGTGGCGGAAGCTCCGCGAGCACGATTCCTGGGTTGCGTTCGATGAAGTAGTTGCAGCTCCAGGTGTTCGGGAAAAGGAGGACGGTGTTTCCCGCCACATCCTTGGCGGATCGCGCGTCGGTCGGCAGCAGGGAGTCATCGAACTCGGGCGCCGTCGACCCGTCGGTTCGGACGATCCACCGGATGGTGTTCCAGACGGCCGACTCGAGGCGGGATTCCGCGCCGTATTCGCTTTGGAGCCGGAACTGCACGACCTCGAACTGAAGGGGTCCGACGGCGCCCAGGAGCGGAACGCGCTGGACGCTGCCGGTGAGGAGGAACGACTGGACCACGCCCTCCTGGAGCAACTGATCGAGGCCTTCCCGGAAGCGCTTGAACTGCGCGGTCGTCGGGCTGTGGAGCCAGGCGAAGCACTCCGGAGTGAACCGCGGGATCTCGACATAGGCCAGTGACGGCTTTTCGGCGAGGGTGTCGCCGATTCGGAAATCCGAGTGGCCGATGAGCCCCACGACATCACCGGGATAGGCTTCGTCCACGGTCTCCCGATCCCGTCCGAAGAGTTTCTGCGAACTCGAGAGGCGAAGTTTTCGGCCGGTCCGGGTGTGGATCACGTTCATGTCCCGCTCGAAGCGTCCGGAACAGATTCGAATGAACGCGAGCCGGTCCCTGTGGCGAGGGTCCATATTGGCCTGGATTTTGAAGATGAAACCCGAGAAGCCCTCCGTGATGGGGTCGATGGTGCGGCCCTGAATCGATCGGGGTTTGGGGGGCGGCGCGAGGTCCAGGTAGGCGTCGAGCAGGAGTTGGACGCCGAAGTTGTTGACCGCGCTGCCGAAGAACACGGGGGTGAGTTCCCCGGCCAGGATCTCCTGGTGTTCGAACGCGGCTCCGGCCCCGTCGAGCATGGCGAGTTCGTCGACACTTCGCGCGTAGGCGTCGGGTTCCATGCGCTCCCGGACGCTTGGATCGGAGAGGTCGAGGACGGAGACTGGCGCTCGGAATTTGCCGCCGGGAACGCGTTCGAAAAAGTGCGCGACCCGCTGTTGGCGGTCGTAGACGCCGCGGAAGGAAGGTCCATCACCCAGCGGCCAGTTCACGGGGAACGCTTGGATTCCGAGGACCGATTCGAGTTCATCCAGCAGCTCGAGCGGCGGGCGCGAAGGCCGGTCGAGCTTGTTCATGAACGTGAAGATCGGAATGCCCCGCCGACGGCAGACCTCGAACAGCTTGCGGGTTTGCGCCTCGATGCCCTTGCCCGCGTCGATCACCATGACCGCCGAGTCGACGGCGGTCAGGACGCGGTAGGTGTCCTCGGAAAAGTCCTTGTGACCCGGGGTGTCGAGGAGGTTGACGCAGAAATCGCGGTACTCGAACTGAAGGACCGTCGAGCTCACGGAGATGCCGCGCTGACGTTCCAGTTCCATCCAGTCCGAGGTGGTGGCGCGCTGGGATTTCCTGGCGGTGACGGACCCCGCCAGTTGCACGGCGCCGCCGTAGAGGAGGAATTTCTCGGTGAGGGTCGTCTTGCCGGCGTCGGGGTGGGAGATGATCGCGAACGTCCGGCGACGGGCGATCTGTTGGGCCAGGGAATCGGTCATGGAGGTTTTCTACGCGAACAGGGGCCACTTGAACCGCGATTCAATGGAGATCCGTCGACCCGTCCGTTGCGACTCGTGGCAGGCGTTCATCACTTCGAGAACATGAATGCCGTGCTCGGGAGTGATGAGGCTCTCGCGTTGGGTGAGAAGGCACTCGGCGACATAGGCCGCACCGCCGACCCAGTTGTAGCGTCCCGATTCCTTGACGTGGGTTTCGAGCACGTTTTCCCCATCGTGGGCCAGATCGACGCCCGCCGCGCCCCAATCCCAGCCTTGGAGGTGCATGGCGCCCCCCGTTCCGAGGATGTCGACGGTGTACAACTGGCGCTCACGGCCGGGGAGGCGGTAGTTGTCGAAGTAGACGAAGCCGGTCATCACGTGGGACAGGATCCCGTTTCCGTGATGCATGAGGAGCATGGTGTTCTCGTCGGCGGTCACCCGCACCTCGCCGCGGTCCTCGACCTTGCGGGTGGGATTGAGGATCTGGGTCATGCCGACGACTTCCTGGACCGGGCCGAGGAGTCCGGTCAGCGTGGTGACGTTGTAGACACCGAGGTCGTAGAGGGCGCCGCCGCCCAGTTCATAGAACCATCCCGACCAGCCGACACCGCCATGTCCGTAGTTGCCCCGTGCCGCCGTGACGCGTCCGATCCGTCCGCTGGCGAGGGTGTCCGCCATGAACCGGAACTGCGGGGAGGTCACACAGGTGGGGGCCGGCCAGATATGGACTCCGCGTCGACCGGCGAGTTCCAGGAGGTGCCGCGCGTCCTTCACCGTGAGGGCCATGGGTTTTTCGCTCCAGACATGGCGTCCCGCGAGAAGCCCCTTCTCGTTCACCGGGAAGTGGGAAGGCATCGACGTCGTGTTGACCAGAAGGTCGAAGGGCACGCCGCGCAGCATCTCGTCGATGTTCGGATAGACGTTCGCGACCTTGAACTGCTGGGCACGGTTCTCCGCCCGCGAAGGGATGATGTCGCAGAGGCTGACAACGTCGATGAACGGTTGTTTGGTGAGGTGCGGCAGGTAGGAGCCGGAGACGTTGCCGCACCCGATCAATCCCACCTTGATCCTTCGGCCTTCCGGAATGACGGGAGCCGCGGGTTCCTCGGCGAACGAGGGACGCACGAGACCCAGGGCGGAGGTGACGGCCACGGTTTCGCGCAGGAATTGGCGGCGGGGGATGGAGGTGGGTTCGCTCATTTTTTTGGGGGATCGGGGGCTTACGGGAACAGTTCCTCGATGACGAGATGGCGATGCCGGACCGTCTTGCCGTCGTCGTAGTTTTGGAGTCCGACGAAGCCGGAAGCGCTCCGCCGCTGCGGATCGGTCCACCGGGTGACTTCCTTGCCATTGATGCGCACGGTGTAGGTGTGCCCGCGGACGGAGAGTTCGTAGTGGTTCCAAACGCCTGGCGGACGAGTGTTCGCGGTGACGGCGGCGGCGAAGGGATAGATGGAACCGGTCCGCCAAGTGGGCTCTTCCGGCTCGGGATCGCCGATTTCCATCTCATGACCTTGCTTCACCGCGTTCCAGGGATCCCCGAGGGGATCCGGAAACCGGACAAAAACGCCCGAGTCCGCGATCGGCTGTTCCTGGAGGAACTCGCCCCGGAGCACGAAATTCGTGAAGGGCCGGCCCGAGAACCACCAAAGTCCCATGCCTCCCTCCCCGGAAGCGACGCCGTTCTCCACGACGAAGCGGCCGGGGCCCGCCTGACGCCACGAGGGCAGATGGCTGGGAGAAAGGAGATCGACCCTCCGGTTGGATCCGCGGCCCGCGGGGGTGGAACAGGACGTCCCGGCCACCGCGAGGATCGCGAGGATCCCGAGGATCCCGGGAACCACGGGAATCGACGGAGTGCGGGTCACGGCACCGGCACCGGCAACGCCGAACGCGGTCGATGGGCGTTTCACACGGTTTTCTGGAACAGGCTCGGGATCGGCTTCCCGAGCCCGTCTCGCGTGACGTAGAACGGTCTCTTTTCGATCTCGTACGCCAGATCGGCCGGAATCCCGAGGGCGCGGTAAATGGTCGCATGAAGGTCCTCGATGACCACGCGGTCCCGAAGCGTCTTGCAGGGTCGCTCATCCGCGGTGACTCCGTGGAGGTGGCCCTTTTTCATGCCCCCACCGAAGAGCAGGACGCAGCCGGCATCCGTGAAATGGCGATGCATGCCGTAGTGGGTCAGGGCTTCCATCTTGTCGGGAACCGGAACCTGATCCTTGATCGGCCGGTCCGGCTTGCCTTCCTGGAGCATGTCGCGGCTGAACTCGCTCGCGAGGACGATCAAGGTGCGGTCCAGAAGCCCGCGTTCCTCGAGATCGAGGACCAGCTGCGCGACGGCTCCGTCGATGGCCGCCTTCATGTGGGTCAGCTTCTCGTGACCGTGTTCGTGGGTGTCCCAGTTGAGGAAGGGAATGTATTCGGTGGTGACCTCGATGTAGCGGGCTCCCGCTTCCACCAGGCGCCGGGCGAGGAGGCAGCCCAGGCCGAACCGCTGGATGTTCTGCTGCTCGTAGCTTCCGTCGCGGACGAAATCGCCGCCCAGGCGCCGCGAAAAGTCCCAGCCCCCGGGGACGTAGCGCGCCACAGTTTCGGCCGACTCCATCGACAGATCGAACGCCTTGGCGGCGGGCGAACTGAGGAGTCGGTGGGCGTTCTCGCGCGATCGGAGGAATGATTCCCGCTGGTAATCGCTCCCCAATTGCCCGATCGGCGAGGCTTCGAGAAGATCGCGATAGAATCGCTCCCGTTTTTCAAAGCGCTCGGATGTCATCCCGCCGGGCGGCGTGACGACGTCCTTGGCCGAGTCGGGAAACGGAACATTGAACGGACCGTACTCGCTGCCGAGAAACCCTGCGGTCGTGAAAGCTTTGAGTTCCTCGCCCTCACCGATCTCGAACCGCTGGCCGATGTTGATGAACGCGGGGACGGCGGGGTTTCGGGGGCCCAGCGTCCGGGCCACGACGGCTCCAAGGTGGGGCGCCGCGACGGTCTGCGGCGGGGCGTAGCCCGTGTGCCATTGAAACTGGTGGCGCGAGTGAAGGATGAAGCCGAGATCGCCCGCGGTGTACGTCCGGATCAGGGAACCCCGGTCCATGACCTGGGCGAGGCGTTCCAGTCCGGCCGTGAATTGGATGCCGTCGACGGAGGTGGGGATGGCGGGGAAGGTTGAAAGGACCTTTCTCGGGTCCAGTCCCTTTTCGAACGGAGTGTACCGCTTTGGATCGAACGTCTCGGTGTGCGCCATGCCACCTCCCATCCAGAGGACGACAACGGTGTCGGCCGTCGCGTCGAGCAGGCGCGGTTGCCCGGAAGCCGTCGCCCACGCCCGGGGCGCGCGGGCGGCGAGGGCGCCAAGGGTCGCGGCCGAAAGGGATCGGACAAAGTCGCGGCGGGTGAAGTCGCGGATCGGCATGGGCATGAGCCTAGCAGGGCGGGATCAGAAGCAAAGCTGGGAACATGATGCGGGGGCCCAGCGACTATCGAGCCGGCCGGGTTGGCCGGCCGAAAGCCCGCGGTCCGGGCAGGGCATCGTTCATGGAGCCTGGACAACCACCCAGGTCCGGCCCTGGGCCGGGATCCGCACGGTCACGGCGGCCCGCGCCTGGCGGTCAAGCGGGTAG
>JBFWOK010000144.1:0-17800 GCA_050250555.1 Limisphaerales bacterium | reverse complement strand
GACCAGTAGCGGATTGCCGAGGCCGGAACGAATCATGCTTCCTTCGTGTCCTTCGTGCCTTCGTGCCTTCGTGGTGGGATCGCTTTCTCCCAGGCGCCCCTATCCGGAGATCAGGGCGACCCTCGGATGCGGCCGATGCGCCCAAGGCGACTTTCCAGTTCCCGAAGGGGCTGTTCGGGATCCTATGCGTTGGCCGGTTCCCCGACAGCGACCACTGCCTCAGACGGGAGCGCGAGAAGCGGGGCACCGAGGGGAAGATCGTCGGGCACCTCGACAAACTCGCGGATCGCCGACCAGAGCCGGGAAAAATCCTTGTTCACGTCGCCGCTGAGACAATCGGTGATGTCCGCCGCCAGGTCCGGTTGGCGATCGATGACCTGCTTGAACGAGAATCCCGGTTCGTAGAAGGCGTACACCAGCTTGCGCATGTTCTCGATGCCCTGGCGGAGCTGCGCCGCGTAGTCGGTGAAGCGCCCGGGGGAAAGGTCCTTCGCGGCAAGCGCTTCGTGGATGGCGTCGCCGGCGGCGACGCCGCTTTTCAGGGCCAGCATCAGGCCTGACGAGAACACCGGGTCGAGGAAGCAGAACGCGTCGCCGGCGAGAAGGAGGCCTTCACAGCCGCAATGCCTGGAGTGGAACGAGTACTCGCTCGTGATGAAGTGTTGTCCTTCCGAGACCCCGGAAGCCAGGTGCTCCGCGATCCAGAGGTTCTCCTGGATCTCGCGTTCGAAGATCGCCTTGGGATCCTTCACGCCGTCCCGGGCGAGGTACTTGCCTTCGGCGACGACGCCGACGCTGACGCGGTCGTCGTGGAGGGGGATGTACCAGAACCAGCCTTTGTGGGGAACGAAGGCGACCGTCGTCGCGCCGGCGTCGATCCCCTCGTCGCGTCGCGCGCCGCGATAATAGGTCCAGACGGCGACCTTGTTCAGCCTGGGATCCTTCACCCGCCAGCCGTTGCGAACGGCGGTCAGCGACTCCCTCCCGGTGCAATCGACGGTGATCCTCGCGCGCACGTCGCTTTCGACCCCGTTCTTGTCGCGCACGCGGACGCCGACGACGGTTTCGCCGGAGCGGAGCAACGAGAGGACTTCGACCTCCTCCCTCACCTCGGCGCCCTTCGCGCGGGCGTTCTCCAATAGCATCTGGTCGAACTCGGAGCGGACCACCTGCCAGGTCTGGGCGACGTCGATTCCGTACCGGGTGAAGAAGTAGAACGGCTGGCTTGCCCTCCCGTTGGGCTGAACGAACTGGACGCTGAACTTGCGGACAAAGGCGGAACGCGTCATGCGGTCCGCGAGGCCCAACCGCCTCAACGGGACGTTCGTGAACGGGATCATCGACTCGCCGATGTGATATCGGGGGAATCGTTCCCTCTCGAGGACGAGGACGCGGTGCCCTTTCTCCGCGAGGATCGTGGCGGTGGCGCATCCGGCCGGGCCGGCGCCGATGATCACCGCATCCCACTGCATCGTGACCGTGGATTTCATACGTGTTCGTATCAATGACTGACGGGACCAGTAGCGGAGAGGCGTCAAATCGCAAGGCGCAAGGCCGACAAGGACCGGGTTCAAGGGGGAAGAATCTCGACGACCTCGCTCAACGGCCTTCCGTTGAGATCGCGCAGCGTGTTCCGACGCCCGTACAGGAACCGCCTTCCGGTCAGTCCGAACGCCGAGTTCATCAGGTCGTCGCTTTCCACCCGGAAAAACGCCGTTGGATGCCCCATGTGAGGCACCGCGTGCTCCTTCAGGATGTGCCCCAGCGGAAGGTGTTCCTCGAGGACCAGGCGGCGGACCTTGTCCGGCAGGCGATCGAGGGCGATCCGGTTCGCTCCGAATTCGACCGGCCTGTCATCCCGATTGAGACGGAGCACCACCTCCCGAAAATACGCGTTGTCGCGCCGTTCCCTCCCGAGCACTTCGATATGGATCTCGCCCCGGTGATGCGCCTCCAGCGTGGGCGTCATGTCGTCGTCGTGGACCAGCAGTTTCCCCCACGGTTGGGGCACCTCGTCCCCCGACAGCAACTGAAACCGCGGGAGCGGGAGTCCCGCCCGGGAATAGAATTCGTTCAACGGAAACACGGCGTCCGTCAGGTCGGCCGAACTCGGGGTCGGCGTTGGCGTCGGAAGCACTCCGTTCGGAATGAGGTGACGATTCATGGGGCGACCGTTCAGGCATACCGGGTCCCCTGGTGCTCCGGCTTGAAGAATTCATGGAGCAGGCGGTCGACCTGGAGGAGACCGGCGCGGTTGATGGTCAGAAGGCCCGCCGACTCGGTCAGGAACCCCCATTCCTTGAGGGTTTGAAGTGGCTTCGAGAAAGTCTCGCGCGGATCCGAACCGAACTTCCGGGTGAAATATTCCGCCCGCACGCTTCCCAACTTGAGTTGGAGGATGAACTCGCGGATGTAGCGCTCGTCGTCCTTCGGCGTGAGGGCGCGGTAGACCGGGAACGTCCCCGAATTCACGGCTTCGACATACGGGGCGAAGTCATGATGATTCTGGTAGTGGGTCCCGCCGATGTGCCCGAAACTCGCCACTCCCGTCGACAGGAGGTCGGCGCCCGCCCAGAGGTAGTCGCGGTACACGAACCGCGTCTTCGCCTTGTCCTTCACCGCGGTGTACGCGCTGCCCACGGTGTAGCCGGCCTTCTCAAGCTCGCGGAAGGCGTAGTCGACCCACCGCCGCTTCGTCTCCCAATCGGCGACCGGCGCGACGAGTTTCCCCTCCTGCTTCATCTGCCGGTAGATCCCCGTGTTGAACGGAACTTCCATCTGGTAGATCGTCACGGAGTCCGGCTCGAGTTCGAGCGTCTTCGCCACCGCCATGCGCCATTTCTCCTCGGTTTCCTCCACCATGCCGGCGATCAGATCGATGTTGATCTGGGGAAAGCCGATCTGTCGCGCGAAGGCGTACGCGCGGGCGATCTCCTTCGACCGGTGCGCGCGGCCGTTGATCTCGAGGATATGATCGTCGAAATGCTCGATCCCGAGGCTGAGCCGCGTCACGCCGAGTTCCCGGATCGTGGCGAGCTTGTGGTCCGTGAGGGTTCCCGGCTCGCATTCGAAGGCGACCTCCTCGACGCGATCCCACGGAAGGAGTTGTTGCATCCCCTCGAGCAGATACTTCAGCTGACTCTCCGACAGGTAGCTCGGAGTTCCGCCGCCAAAATAGACAAACGCGGTTCGACGCCCGCCGACGAACGGTTTCGACGCGTACAGCGCCATCTCGCTGAGCACGGCGTCGAGGTAACTCCGGATCGCGGCCGAATCCTTGTCGGTGTAGACCTTGAAATAACAGAAATGACACCGTTTCCGGCAGAACGGGATGTGGACATACACACCGAGGGGCGTGTCCGGTCGGGGTGGCCGTTCGAGCGCCGCGTGGAAGTCCGCCACCTGGTCGGGCTTCCAGTACGCGAACGGCGGATAGTTCGACACGAAGTAATTGCCCGCGGTGGTCTCCTTCTGAATGGGCGGCGCCTGCGTACCCGCCGTCACCGGAATGTTGTTCGAAGTCGTGATCATTTCGTGAGGTGAATGTCTTGAGTCTAGCGTTCCGATTCGCCGCCGTGTCCGTCCCGCCCGGTCTACTTCGGGCCCGAAAAGCAGTAGATGCCACCGTCGTCCGCGCCGATGACCACATGGCCGTCGACGACCGCGGCCGACGATTGAACCGGCTGGCCGATCTCGTAGTTCCACCGCTCCTTCCCGTCGGCCAATCCGACCACGTAGACCCGGCCGTCGTCGGAACCGAACACCACCTTGTCCCCCGCGACCACCGGCGAGCTTTCGACGGCGCCGCGGGTGGGGAACACCCAGATCGACTCGCCGGTCGATCGATTCACGGCGTGAAGGCGCTTGTCGCGGCCCCCGAACAGCACGCGGTCGGAGGTCACCGCGGGCGAGGCGCCATACGGGAAATTCCGGTCCCGGTAGCGCCACGCGATTTCGCCCTTGGTGAGGTCGACGGCCAGGAACTCGTTCCGGTAATGCCCCACGTAGGCCATGCCGCCCAGGACCGCGGCCGAGCCGATGATGTAGGCTCCCGCCTCGATCTCCTTCAGCACGGTGCCGTCCGAGAGCCGGATCACATGAACGATCTCGTCGCATCCGCCGAAGGCGGTCATTCCATCCCCGACCGCGGGGGCGCCGTTGATGAAGTTGGAGGTCTCATGGACCCAGTTGGTCTTGCCCGTCTCGGCGGAGAGGCAATGAAGGCGGTTGTCGTAGCCTCCGATCACGAGCCAGTCCTCCTTTCCGTCGGGCGAACGAAACGGCGTTGGGCTGCTCTTGACCTCGCCTTCGGTGCCGTAGGTCCAGGCCAGGGTGCCGTCCTTGGAGTTCAATGCGTAAACGTTCGTTCCCGCCGACCCGAAATACACGTGTCCATTGAGGACGAGGGGAGACGACACGATGGGCCCGTCGGCCTTGAACTCCCAGACCTTCGCCCCGTCGGCCAGGCGGAGGGCGCGGAAGGTGCCGTCCTCGGAACCGGCGTAGACGACACCTTCGACCACGGCCGCGGCGCCTTTGACGGGTCCGTCGGTTTTCACGGACCACTTCAGCTGGAGCGTGTCGGGGAGGCGGGCCGCGGTGACGCCGTTGAGGGAACGGGTTCCACGGAACATGGGCCATGCGTTGGCGGGCGCCACGGGTTCGGCGGCTCCCGAACTGGAGGCCAGGGACTGAGCCGAGGGCCACAGAAGGGACGCGGCGAGGAAGCCTCCGCGAAAAATGATCGAAGCGGTCGTCATGAGGGATGCAGGTCCGGATTGACCCGCGAATAATTGACCGGACCGGGCGAATGGCAACCCGTTATTACCTGTACGTACTAAATCCGACCGGAATTCGGCTTGAGAAATCCGGCCCGGGTGCCGTATAGCCGGATGTGAGGCGGCTGCGTTCTTTCCGAATTCGAAATCAGGTTTTGGTTTTGCCCTGCCCATGCTCGTGATTGGGAACAAAATCCTTGAACCGTAAGCTCAATACCCAGGGACCTCAGCCGCAGATGGTGGCCGACAGGCCTTCATTGGAAGTCGAAAGCTACCGGGCGGGTCCCGTCTTGTCCCTCGCAGTTCATAGGAACGCATCGCACACGGCATTCACGGTGGGGCATCTTCTCGGCCCGGCGCCCTGACAACAGGACAGGGCGCCGGGCTTGGTTTCCGGCGCGTTTCACGGTCCACAGTTCACGTTTCAAGTGTCCCGTTCATCCACCCGCCGGTGGAACGGCTGTCGTCACCCGTCGGACCGGGGCCCGTTTCTCCGTTGGGTCACGGAAGCGTCTCGCGCTAGGGTGCCGTCCATGGCACAGGCCGATCTCTTTTCCACGTCTCCAGGGTCCCAGCAGGCGCCTCGCGTGGAATCGCCGGCTTCCGCCTCCACCCCCGAGCCGGCTTCCGCGGCGTCGCGACCCGGAAGCCAGGCCACTCGGTCGGCTCCTCTCGCCGCCCGGCTGCGTCCCCGCTCCCTCGACGAGTACGTCGGGCAGCAGCACATCCTCGCCCCGGGCCAGTTGCTCCGACGCGCCATTGAAGCGGACCGCGTCCAGTCGGTGATTTTCTACGGTCCACCGGGAACGGGGAAGACGTCGCTCGCGCAGATCATCGCGGGCCACACCCGGTGCCGGTTCGAGCGGTTGAGCGGGGTGGAATCGAACGTGGCCGACATGCGGCGGGTGCTCGCGAGCGCGGCGCACCGGCTCGAGAATACCGGGCAGCCCACGCTGGTTTTCATCGACGAAATCCACCGGTTCAACAAGGCGCAGCAGGACGTGCTTCTGCCGGATGTCGAGGCCGGGGTGATCCGGCTCGTGGGGGCCACCACCCACAACCCTTTCTTCTTCGTGAACGCCCCGCTCGTTTCGCGCTCGCAGATCTTCGAGCTGCGGCCCTTGGCGGAGGCCGACATCCTGGCGCTGCTCGAACGGGCGCTCACCGACGGGGAGCGCGGCCTTGGGCACCTCAAGATCACGGCCGAACCCGGCGCGCTCCAGCACCTCGCCCGGATCTCCGACGGCGACGGCCGCAAAGCGCTGAGTTCGCTCGACATCGAGGCGCTGACGACCCCGCCCGGGCCGGACGGCGCGATCGCCATCACGCTGGCGGTCGCCGAGCAATGCATTCAGAAGAAGGCGGTCGTCTACGACGGCGATGGCGACGCCCACTACGACACGATCTCGGCCTTCATCAAGTCGGTCCGCGGCAGCGACCCCGACGCGGCGCTCTATTGGCTGGCCAAAATGATCCACGCGGGCGAGGACCCGCGGTTCATCACGCGCCGTCTGATGATCCTGGCGGCGGAAGACATTGGGCTGGCGGATCCGCTCGCCTTGGTCGTGACCGTCTCGGCGCATCAGGCGGCCGAGTTCGTGGGATGGCCGGAAGCGCGGATTCCCGTGGCGGAAGCCACGCTCTACCTGGCGACCGCGCACAAGAGCAACTCGGCGATCGTCGCCATCGATGCCGCCCTGGAGGATGTCCGCAGCGGCCGGACCCTGCCGGTCCCGGAAGCGCTCAGGGACGGTCACTACCGGGGCGCCCGTCAGTTGGGACACGGGGTGGGATACGAGTACGCCCATGGGCACCCGGACCATTTCGTGGCGCAGGACTACCTTGGGGCCCGCCGCCGTTACTACGAGGCGGGGGAACTGGGCTTCGAAAAGAAGATCCGGGAACGCGTGGAGCAGTGGAGGGCCCAACTCGACGCGGCGCGCCCGGCCCCTTCGCCATGACGGAATCCGTGACAGGACTCAAAGCCCGCCTCCGCGAGGAGATCCGGGGCCGGCTCGCGCTCATGTCCCCGGAAACTCGGCGCCTCGACTCAAGCCGGATTTGCGGGACCATCGAAGCCGAGGCGGCGTGGAGCCGGGCGTCGAGCGTTCTGGGATTCGTGCCCATGGCGCGGGAACCGGACCTGCTTCCGCTCCTGCGGTCGGCGGCGAGCGCCGGCAGGAGGGTGTGCGTCCCCCGCTGGAATCCCACGCTTCAGGCGTACGAAGCGGCGGAGCTTCCGAGCGCCGAGGGATTGGTTCCGGGAGCCCATGGCGTTTTGGAACCCGCCGCCATGTTTCCCGCCCATCCCTTGGAACGTCTGGACTTGGTCCTTGTCCCTGGTTTAGCCTTCGACCGACATGGATCGCGTCTCGGTCGTGGCCGTGGGTTTTACGACCGCCTCCTGCGCCAGGCTTCCTCGGCCAGTCGTTGGGGCGTCGCCTTCGACCCACAGATCGTCGACTCCGTCCCCAGTGAACCGCATGACGTCAAAGTCCACATCCTCGTGACACCGGGACTTGGCTGGACCCTCCCAAACCGATTGCTGCAATGACCCTTGCCGTTCCGATCCGAATCGCGATGGGGCCTGACGCGACGGGAAGAGAAGCGAAGCGAAGCGATGTGATGCGGCGAGACCCTTGAATCAACCGGTTTCTCGTTCTTGCGGCCGATGGATCCCTCTACTGCCACCTTTCTGCTCGCGGGCGGCGCCGCTCTGTTGGCGGCGGCAACCACGCTGGTCGTCGTTCAATACCGCCGCGAGGCGTCCCGCCTGCGGCGTGAGGCTGACGAACGCGCGGCGCAGTTGCTCGCGGACGCCCGACGTCAGGCCGACGAACTGGTCCGCGAATCCCGCCTCCTGGCGAACGAGGAGGTTCTCAAACTCCGCGAGCAGACGGAACAATTCGTCTCGAAACGCCGCCTGGAGATCGACGAGTCGGAAAAGCGCGTCGCGGACCGCGAGCGTCTCGTCAACCTGCAACTCGAACGACTCGTCAACGACGAGGACCGACTCCGCCAGCGGTCGGACCAGCTCCAGGAGCAGAGTTCCGAACTCGGCCGGCAGATCTCCGAACAGAACCGGCAACGATCCATCCTCCGCGACGAACTCGCCCGCGTCGCCGGTCTCACCCAGGAGGAGGCCAAGGACCTGATCCTGCGGCAAACCACGGAGGAAACAAAACGGGACGCCGCCGACCTGACCCGCCACATCCTCGAAGATGCCCAGATCCGGGCCGAGGAACGGGCCCGCCACGTCCTCGCCACCGTGATCCAGAGGTACGCAGGCGAATACACCTTCGAAAGCACCTCCGCTTCCGTCGCCATCAACAACGACGAAATCAAGGGCCGCATCATCGGCCGCGAAGGCAGGAACATCCGCGCGTTCGAGACCGCGACCGGTGTCACGGTGCTCATCGACGACACCCCCAACGCCGTCGTCATCTCCGGATTCGACCCGGTGCGCCGCGCCATCGCCCGCGAAGCGATGTCGCGCCTCATCGCCGACGGCCGGATCCACCCGACGCGCATCGAGGAAGTGGTGGCCCAGGTTCAGCGCGAGATGGACGATTCGATCCTGCGGCTTGGCGAGGAGGCGGTCGCCAAGCTGGGACTCGCGCCCGTCCATGTCGAAACCGCGCGGCTCCTCGGCCGCCTTCGGTTCCGGCACAGCTACTCGCAGAACATCCTCGATCATTCGATCGAGGTGGCCCGCCTCTCCGGCCTCATCGCGGCCGAACTCGGCGGCGACATCGAATCCGCGAAGCGCGCGGGCTTGCTCCACGACATTGGCAAGGCGGTCACCCACGAGATCGAGGGACCGCACGCGATCGTTGGGGCGGACCTGATTCGGCAGCACGGCGAGGATCCCCGGATCGTCAACGCGGTGGCCTCCCACCACCAGGAGGTCGAGCCGGTGGGGTCGCTGGGGATCATCATCAGCGCGGCTGACGCCATCAGCGCTTCCCGGCCGGGAGCCCGATCCGAGACGATGACGGCGTACCTGAAGCGGATCGAATGCCTCGAACGCCTCGGCGCTTCGTTTCGCGGGGTCGAAAAATGCTTCGCCGTCCAGGCGGGGCGCGAGTTGCGGGTGCTCGTCCGTCCCGATGAGCTAGACGACGACGAGTGCCTCCACCTGGCGCGCGCGATCTGTCGCAAGATCGAGGATGAGCTTCAGTACCCCGGTCAGATCCGAGTCACGCTGGTCCGGGAATCCCGGTGCGTTGAATACGCCAAGTGAAGTGCACGGATGGGTCTGTGGTTGCGCAGCATTCACCCCGGTGAGGTCGAACCCCACGGTTCCGGGTATCCGAGCCAGGAAGGGCCCATCCACACAGCTTCTCCGACCTTCCTCCCCGTCCTTCCCTTTCCGTGTGTTCCGAGCCTTCCGTGGTTGAATTTGTCGTTCCAGGGTGAATGTCCCCGACAAAGCACCCCGTTACGGGCTCAACCTCCAACCGCCGTTGACGAGCGTCCATTTCATCTCGGGTGCCAACGCCCCGGGCGCGATCTCGACGTCGAGCCGAACGGCTCCATCCTCGTCGGTTGTTTTACTCCGAATCAGAAAGCCGGGCAGCTTCGGAGCCGAGTCCCAGATCGCGTCGGGGTTCGCCTCCGCGTTGCGAACCATTCCGTCCGCCATTCCCGGCAGCAACGCCTGGAAGAGGACATTGGTGTCGCGGTGGTGCAGCGCCCAGATGAAACTCTCCAACGCCGCCTCGGGCGTGGAGAAACCCAACAGCCGGGCCTCGGATCGCTTCACCCAACCGGGCGGGAACGGGTTCGCGACTCGGTTGCTGATCGCGACGGCCTGTTCGCGAAGGGCCGCGTTTTCGTCCACCACCCGCGCCATCCGGCGTTGGATCCCGGAAAGCTCGGTCGCGCGGCGTCGAAGGCTCATCAGTTCCAGCCGTTCTTCAGGGCTCAAGGGCCGGACCTCTTGAACCGGTGCCGTCGACGCCAGCTCTTGTGGAGGCCGCGCGATCTCCGACTGAACGCGCGCCTGCTCGGCCTCCAACTCCGACAGCCTCCGCTCCTGCCACGCGACCCAAGCCAGCCCGATTCCAGCGATCAGAAGGGTTCCCCAGCCCGCGAGTTTTGACGTCTTCAAGGTTGGGGTTCCTCCCCGGCCTCGACCGGCTCGTCGCCTGTTTCGAAGAAGAACACGCCGGGATCATCCGATCCGATGACATTCCCGTTGTCGGCATCCACCCGCGTCACGGGTGTGCCGGTCACGACCTCTCCGGCGCTTCCACCGAATCCATCCTGAATCGGCGCGCCGGACGGGTCGACGGGCACCAAGCCGTAGCGACGCGCCAGCTCCGGCGACATCTGGAAGCGCGGACCGCTGGCTTGTTGGGAAACCGCGGCCCCTCCCCGTGCGCCGGCATTCGCATTCGCCCTGGGCTCCGGGCGGCTTTCCATGTACAGGCCGCCATGGCGCGACACGAACCAGTCGGGATGCTCCTTGGCCACGCCCATTTGAACCGAGCCGTCGCAAAGGCCGACATGCCCGTGGACGGGACACCGGAAGAGCACCCGGGTCGGTTCCGTTTCGAATTTGCCAGGGCCTGGTGAAAGCAGCTCGTACGAAAGATTTGCCGTGGAGTACTCGGCCCAGGTCTCGGCGGTGGACCGACCGGAATCCGACGGACACACGAGGATCTTGGGGGTCGTGAGCTCGTTCGTCATGGAGAGCACGTCGGGGGGGTATTCGCCCTCGTTGTCGTTGGCCCAGACTCGGACCGCGAGCCCCATCTGTTTGAGATTGTTGACGCAGCGGATCGAGTTGGCCCGATCACCCGCCTCCGCCAATTCCTTGAACTCCGGAGGCAACGAGGCCTTCAAGGTGGCGATGTCGGCCTTCAATCGCAGGTTTTCCGCCTCCAACCGCGCGACCGTGGCCACGTCCTTCTCCAGCCGGGCGAGAAGCTCCCTCAGCCGGGCGATGTCGGCCCGCTCGTCCGGAGGACTGAGGGCCGCGGACGGCGACGAATTGCCCGCGTCGACACCGGCGGTCCCCGAAGGTGACTGACCGGACGCCTTCAATTGCTGAAGGTCGGCCGTCACCTCCCGGATCCGGTCCTGCCGCACCCAGGCGGCGGTTCCGAGCGCGGCCGCCACACCGGCCGGAAGGAGTAGGACGATCCATCGTCGCCAACCTCCGCCGGTTAAGGACGCGGAGAAGCCGCGCCGGTCGCGTCCTCCCACCGCGGTTGGCTGGGATTCCTCAGCGCGGAGCGTCCGCAAGAGCTTCGACTTCAATCCGGCCGGGGGACGCGGGGCCGGCGCCTTGCGAAGCAAGGCCTCCAATTCTTCGTGGGTGGGTTCCATGGTCAGGCGGGGGATGATGGGTTGTCCTGGATCGAAGGGGACTGGGGTTTGGTTCGAACGGCCCGCTGCAATCGCGTCAGCGCTTCCCGCAAACGGTATTTCACGGTGCTGGACGCGATCCCAAGGGCGTCCGCGGTCTCGGCGAGGGTGAGCCCCTGGTAGTAGTGCAGGTGCACGGTGTCGCGAAGGTCGTCGTCGAGGTGTTCCACCGCCGCGAAGGCGGCGCCCGCCGAATCGACACGGGCCAAGGACTCGTCCGGAGACTCCGCGCCCGAGGGAATTCCCTCCCACCACGCTTCGGGTCGCGTCTCGAACCGTCCTTCCCGGCGTCGCCAGTCCAACCAGACGTGATGGGCGATACCGTGAAGCCACGACAAGACCGACGAACGTCCCTCGAATCGGTCCTGCGCGCTCCAGGCGCGCGTGAATGTCAACTGGGTCAGTTCGACGGCGTCGGCATCGCACCCCGAGCGCCGGCGCAGGTAGGCGTAGATCCTCTCGTGATGGTCTTCAACCCATCGTTCGAACGCGACGACGCGCGGGTCGGATTCGCCACGCCTTGTGGGTGGTTCAGGGGCTTCGGCGGTCCTTTTCATGGGCGGCTGTCTGTTAGTCGCGCCAAACGGTCCAAGTGGATAAAGGATTCTTCGCCGAAGGTGACGGGTCGGGGTTGTCCATCCGTCGGCCCTTCGCCCAGGCGATTGGCCATTTTTGGGAACAAGAAATCGGGAGCCACAGGGTTTGGCGTCACTTCGGGGTTCCTCGACGATTTTGGTGAATGGGGCGAGATCACTGAATATCAGCGTGAGACGCCGTTGGAACGGGCCGCTCCTATTGGAGCTTGGGGGGAAATTTGGGTATCGGCCTGCTATAGACAGGTCGCCCCTGACGGGGCTTCAGCTTCCATTGGCCGCTCCGCGTTCCCGAACCAAGGTCCGTAGGACCGGCCTGTTGATAGGACGTGTCCAGGAATGGATCTCAAGCCCCGGAGGGGCGGCCCAACGGATGACCCTTGCGATCTCAAGCCCGGGCGATCGAAGCCCGGGACCACCGCTCCGAGGGCCGCTCCTACCGACCCTTCAATTCGGCGAGGAATTCCACGAGGTCCCGCAATTCGCGTGGCGTCAGGATCTCCGCGAGCCCCTCGGGCATGGACGACAAACCGCGGCGCCGGTCGGCGATGTCGGACTTCTTCACCGTCCGGACTCCCGCGTCGGGCGTGTTGAGAACCACTTCCGTCGCGGATTCGCTCTGAAGGGTTCCTGCAAACTCCTCGCCGTCGTTTGTTTCGATCATGACGTTTTCGAAGCCCTGGGCGACGAAGGCGTTGGGCTCGAGGATCGCGTCGAGGATGTATTCGCGGGTCTTTTCGGCGCCGATCTTCCCGAGATCGGGTCCCACCAATCCGCCGTCGCCACCCGCCTTGTGGCAGCGCAGGCACTGAACGGCCTCCTTCTGGTAGAAGACCTTCCGGCCTTCGGCGGCGTCACCGCCGCGAAGCAGATAGCGGCGGGCCTGCACGGCGTTCGTGCTCGCGAGCGCCGATTCAAAACGCCCCAGCGCCGCCACCACGCGGGCGGAGTCCCGATCCCGGGCCGCCTCAAGGATCTCCAACTCGACCTCCGCCGGCGCGCGACCAGCGGTCGCGAGGTCCAGCCAACGCTCGATCCACACGTCGGCGGTCTCCGACTTCATGGCCCCGAGGTTCGAGAGCGCCCCCTGTTTCTCGCCGATGCTTCCTTCTTCGAGGGCCCTTTGAATGGGAGCGAACACATCGCCGATCCCGAGCCGGGTCTGCCAGCGGAGACCTTCGGCCCGGACGGCCTCCTCGGGATCCCGGGAAACTTCGGCAAGCACCGATTCGAGCGCCTCGTCGCGCCAGTTCCCGAGCACACCGATGGCGGCGCGCCGGACGGATGGCCGCGCCTCCGCGTTGCGGGCCAGGGCGCGGATCTCGGGCGCCACGCTCCGAACGTCCAGGCTTCCCGCGGCACTGACCGCGCCCGCCACCACCAGGCTCGGGCCTTTCAGGAGGGCGGAGAATCTGGCTTCGAGCGCCGCCCGAGCCGGTCCGGGTTCGCGTCGACCCACGGGTCGCCACAATCCCGTAACGGCGTCGCGTCCGGGTGGCTCGGCGAACACCGCCAGATGGCGCAGCGCCTCGACGCGGAATTCCTCCGCAACCGTTTCCCGCGTGGCGAAGTCCGCCAAAGCCTCCGCCTGAGTGGCGGTGCCCACCCTCCGATTGGCGCTCAACACCCGCCGGGCCAGCGGCGCTTCCATCCCTTTTCGGTTCGCCATCGCCGCCAGGGCGGGAAGCGCGCCGTCCACGGGGAGATCGTGGATCGCGCGGGCGGCTTCGAGGACGACCGAAGGATCCGAATCCCCGAGGAAATTGGCGAGGTGCGGGCTGCGCTGCCGGCGCAGCGCGACCACGGCGGCGCGTCGAACGGCCGGCGACGGGTCGTCCGACAGGCCGGCCAGTTCGGGCGCCGTCAGGGTGGTCACGAGTCCCATCACCCCGGCGTGGCGCAGGTACGGATCCCGGTCGGCGCTCTCTCGCAGCATCCCGATGAGCGGCGCGGCCGACCTCGAATCGGCGAGTTGCCCGAGCGCGATCGCGGCAAAGAACCGGGGGCGCGGCTCGGGATCGGAGAGGAGCCGTTCGAGGTCGCGTCGGACTCTCGCCAGCCGCGCTTCCCCCACGACCTTGGCCGCCTGCCCACGAACCTCGGGGTCGGCGTCCTTCAGAGCTTCGACCACCGGGCGAAGGATCCCCGGCTTGGTGCGCGCCAGCTGTCCCAGCCCCCACACCGCATGGAGCCGGGAGTACCGGTCGGTCCCGGCCACCAGCACGGCGCCGAGAAGGTCGTTCCGTCCCTGCTCGACCAGGGCGAACTGAACCTTCTGCCGAACGCGTTGATCGGGGTGCGCGAGCAGGCGGGCCCACTCCGACCCAGCAACGCGCGGTCCACCTGGCCCCAGTTCGGGCAATCCCCTCGGTCCCAGGAGACGCCGCGTTTCAGCCACGATCGGTTGATCGACCACGGCGGGATCGTAGGCCCGGTAGATCCGACCCTTGCCCGGCTTGCTCCAGCCTTGAACCCAATCGGTCCAGTAGAGGCCCCCGTCGGGGCCGACCTCCACGTCCGTGGGAAGGATGTTCCAGATCAGTTCCTTCGCCTCCGCCACCGCGTACCCGGCTCCTTTCGCCTCCACCGAAATGCTCCAGATACCGCTGGGTCCGCCCCGGAAATCCGTCATCAGAAACCGGCCGGCCATGTCCGCCGGCAACCCGACGCCCGGATTGAAGGTGATTCCCGACGGCCCCGCGCCGATGTTCGCGAGCGGCGGAATCAGGTAGCCGATCTTGGCCGCTTCCGCCGGGCGCCACATCCCTTCCGAGTTCCAGGGTCCCCGGGCGTTCGGCGACTCGATGAACTGCCAGCCGATATGCCACCCGCAATCCCCGCCTTCCACCAGGTAGGTCCAGCGGGCCTGGTCGCCGCCGTCCGAATTGTTGTCGCCGGTCCACAGGTTTCCCAGCGCGTCAAAGACCAGTTCCTGCGGATTCCTCAAGCCCGTCGCGAAGATTTCGAGATTCGAACCGTCCGGATCGCAGCGGAACACCGCGCCGGTGTCGGGGGTCTCCAACCGGCGCCCCTCGCGCGTGACCACATTCGCTCCGCGGTCGCCGATCGTGAAATAGAGTCGTCCGTCCGGTCCGAATCGAAGTCCATGAAGGTCGTGTCCCAGAAACCCGACGCGGACCCCGAACCCGGTGTTCAGGATCGTCCGCTCGTCGCTGACGCCGTCACCGTCCGTGTCCTTTAGTTTCCAGAGATTCGGGATGTCGGTGAACCAGACCTCGCCATCGCGCGCCAGGACACCCGACGCCAGTCCGCCCACGAGGAGATTGAATCCGTCGGCGAACACCGTCGAACCCGTCGCCCGGCCGTCCGCGCCGCGCCGGATCTGTCTCACCCGTTCAGAAAGCCTTTCGAGGGACGGGGCGTTCTCCGCGAAGTAATGCCGGAGCATTCGCTCGCGGTCCTCCACGGAGCGGCATGCGAGGTCGGCGTCGAGCAGTTCGTCCGCCATCCGGGACCGCCATTCCGGTGGCATTCCCTTCTTGTAGCCGTCACTGGGCCAACCAGTCCGACCGCGGATATCGAGCACGCCCTCGGAGTGGCGGAAGGTCTCCACGACATGGATCCGTTCCTGCTCGTCGAACGCGAAGGCGACGGGGTTCGCGAGGTCCGGTTCCGCGGCGATGAGGTCCACCTTCCAGCCCTTCGGGATCCGGAAGTTGCGAATCGCTTCGGCGCCTTCGTCGGAGGCGGCGGCGATTCGAGGTCCCTGCCCCTTGTCCGAGACTTCGTGCTCGGCGGCCGCTGCGACCGGAAGGCAACGGATCGGGCCGAACGCGGCGCCCAGGACGACGACGAGCCCGAGCTTCCGATGGATGGATCGCAACATGAACGCCGGACCCTAGGTCCGATCAGGGCGGTGGCAAGCCACCGATGGTCGGGCGCGCGGCGCGGAGAGCGGATCCAAAGCGCCGCGGAGCGGCGCGCTCCAAAGGAGGCGCGCGCGGGGAGGGCAGTCTCGATCGGAAGACGCCCCGGCCGAGGTCGCTACGACGGTGTGTTCCCGCGAAGCGCGCCGTCCGCCGGGACCGCCTTCTTCCAGATCGGCACGACTTCTTTCATGCGGTCAATGAGCCACTGGCAGGACTCGAAGGCTTCGCCGCGATGCGGTGACACGACTTCGACCCACAAGGACGCCTCACCGGCTTCCACCCGGCCCAATCGGTGGATCAGTCGAACGGCCTCGACCGCCGGCCAGCGCCGTTCCATCTCGTCGAAAAGCTTGCCGAACTGATGGACGACCATCGGTTCGAACGCCTCGTAGTCGAGGGCCAGGATCGGGGCTCCGGCCTCGGTGCCTCGGACGATGCCGAGGAACCGGACGATCGCGCCCGTCGTCGGCTGGCCGCCGGCCTCGCGGCGTCGAAGCGCCTCCTCGCTCAAGGGTTCCCGGACCAACTGAAGTTCGCGTCGCATGGCGGGGGTTCGTGTCCGGGGCGGTTCCATCACCCTCCCTGAACCGGCGGGAACAAAGAGACTTCGTCCCCGGCTTTCAGGGTGTGGGCGGCGTCGCGGTATTCGACGCCCACCGCGACAAGGGTCGAGTTCCGGACCTGTTCGAAACGGGGATGCCGTTCACGGATCAGTCCGAGCAACTCGCCGAGATTCCCGCCATCCGGGAGTTCGAAGGCTTCGCACTCGGTTCCGGCGAGTTCCTTGAACCAGGACCAGTAACGGACGGGAACGGTCATGGGTGCTTCACGGATTTCGGCGAGGGCCGTCCGACCTCCGCCGCGAGGAAAACCTCCGGTTTGAGCACCGCGACGAAGGGCAGGTTCCGGTAGCGCTCCGCGAAATCGAGCCCGTACCCGACCACGAATTCGTTGGGGATCTGGAATCCCGTGTAGTCGGCCTTGATCTTCACCTGGCGGCGCGCCTTTTTGTCGAGCAGCACGCAGGTTCGGAGTCGGCGCGGCTTGAACTGGCGGAGGTGCAGCGTCACCCGGTCGAGGGTCTTGCCCGTGTCGAGGATGTCGTCGACCACGAGGATGTCCCGGCCGCGAAGGTCGGTGGAAAGTTGTTTCGTCAGGACCGCCTGGCCGGGCGTGGTTCCGGCGCCGTAGCTGGATACGCCGAGGAAATCCAGTTTGAGGGGGAAATCGAGGTGCCGGATGAGGTCGGCAAGGAACATGACCGTTCCGTTCAGGATCGCGACGACGACGGTTTCGCGACCCGCGAAGTCCCGGCGGATTTCGCGCCCCAGCTGGTCGATCCGGCGGGCGATCTGGTCGGGTGTCAGCAGGATCCTGTCCAGGTCGGACTTCCAGGCGGCCGGTATCCGAATCGCGGGCTGGGGCTGGGACGGAGGTTTCGGCATGGGTCTGTTTCGGGAGCGGGCACGGGCTCGGGCCAGCTAGCGCAGCTTCTCCAACTCGGCGGTGATCTTGCGGGCCATCGGGGTCGAAGGACCGAATCCGACGGCGGTTTCCCAGATCGCACGGGCCTCCTCGGATTTCGACTGTCGTTTCAGGCGGCGTCCCCAGTGAAGGGCGACTTCCTGGCGTTCCGAAAGGGTCATCGAGTCGGGCTCGGTCTGAACCTTGCCCCAGAGCCATTGGAGATCGGCGATGACGACGTCGCTGCGCCCCAAAAAATCCGGCATGTGGGCGTTGTTGAAGGCGCGGGTGACCCGGGTCCGAACGTCCCGCGGGGCGAGATCCACGGCCCGATCCATGTAGCCGTTGCCTTCGCGGACGAGCCTCACCTGGGTGGTCGGCCAGAACGCGTCCCGTCCCTTGAGCGTGTAGACCGATCCAAGAAGCGCCATGCCGGGCGCGTTGGTCGGCGCGATCGCCAGCAGCTGGCGGAGGTAGGATTCGCCCCGAAGAACCGCCTCCTTGTCGCCGTCGACGCCCGCGGAATGGCAGACGTCCCCGAGTTCGTAAAGAACCGCGACATTCGTGCCTTCGCGGGCCATGCGTTCGAGGAGGCGCGCCTCGGCATCAAGGACGGGCGCCACTCCGGGCGCGGCGAGGGAAACCGCCCCCATCCAGCAGGTCACGACCCACGTCGCAACCGCCGAAAACAGGAGCAGGA
>JBFWOK010000143.1:0-17924 GCA_050250555.1 Limisphaerales bacterium | reverse complement strand
GAACTACGACATCCACGTGGCCCGGCAGATGACCGGTGGCTGTGACGTGTGGCTCAACAACCCGCGCCGTCCGCTCGAAGCCTCCGGAACCAGCGGCATGAAAACCACCGCCCAGGGATGCCTCAACCTCAGCATTCTCGACGGTTGGTGGCGCGAGGGATGGGACGGCACCAATGGCTTCGCCATCGGCGACGATTCCCACTCGGCGGATGTCGCCGAGCAGGACCGGGTGGACAGCCTCAATCTCTACAAGGCGCTCACGGAGGAGGTCATTCCGTGCTTCTACAACCGCGATGCCGACGGAATCCCGCGGCAATGGGTCAAAAAGATCCGAAGCGCCCTGACCACCCTCGCGCCCAAGTACACGACCTGGCGCATGGTCCAGGAGTATGTCGCGAAGTATTACCTGACCAAATCCTGACCCACAGGTCCGCCCGTCATCGCGGCGAAGGCCGATTCCGGTAGCGTTCGTACAGGCGGGTGTGTCGGGAGTCCACGGACACCTCCCGGCCCTCGATCCAGACCCGGCGCACCCGGGTCCGGATGTCCAGGATGTCGCCATCGGCCCAGAACACGGAGCATTCCTTGCCGGGCTCGATCGAGCCCAGGCGGTCCGCCATCCCCAGGATTTCCGCGGGATACAACGTGAGCCCGCGAAGCGCCTCATCCGGCGGAAGCCCGAACGCCACCGCGTGCGCCGCCGCGTACGGGACATTCCGAAGGTTCGAAGCTCCGAAGCGATTGGCCCCGCCGGCGAACGAAACCCGCACGCCCGCCCGCGCCAGAATCGCCGGCGCCGAAAACTGCGCGTCGTACGAATCCGTATCCCGGACCGGCAGGGTGTAGACATCCTCGTAGGCCACCGGGATCCGATACTCCGCCAGAAGCGCAGCCACCTTCGCGGCGTCCCGTCCACCCGCCAGAACGATCTTCAGTTTCCGGCGCAAGGCCCACTCCACCGCGGACCGTATTTGTCGCGCGTCGTCCGCATGGACGAATACGGGAAGGGACCCGTGAATCACGGGAAGCATCGCTTCCCAAGCCGGCACGATCCGGAACTCCGCGCCCACCGGCGGGCGGTTCGCCGCCACGCCGGGCGCAGGATGGGGCGGTGTTTCTCCCAGCGCCGCGTTGCGCGCCTTCGCATAGGCTTCCGCGTCCTCGAAGAAATCGTCGATCTCCCGCAGCTGTTTCTTCCGCTCCCGAACCTGGTCCTCCATGGACTTCCACCGATCGGGGTTTCCCGCCCGGTCCTTCGGGGTCGGGTCCAATCCGAAGTCCGGCCAGAAGACATGGAGCGCGGCCGCCTTTCGAACCGCCATGGATTCCTGGGTCCAGCCGTCGAGCGCGATCACCGCCGAATACCCGCTGACCACGCCGCCTTGCGGAACCACCTGCGCGTGGGTGTAACCGTTCGCCCGCCCAACCGGGATCAGGTCCGAATCCGGATGCACCGCAACCCACGCGTACACGTCGGGCCTGAACACACCGACCTCGGTGGTGTCGCGGGTCGAGCGGACGCCATCGATCTCGATCAACCCGAGCACGGTGTGCGGGGCGATGAGTCCCGGATAGAGATGTCCCCCCTGAAGATCGATGACTTGGTCGGCGGTGACTCCACCCGCCGGAACGGGGCCCACCGAAGTGATCCGGTCGTCGGTGGCGAGGACCGCGGCGTTGGTCATCGCCGGACCTCTGACCGTGTGGACGGTGCCATTGACGAAGGCCAGTGTGCCCGCGCTCGACAACAGGATCGACGCCCCGAGTGAGAGGAGTGCGAGGACGATCCCGAGCGTGGCCCCGTGGACTTGGAGGTGGGTTCGGCTCATGGGCGGTTGGGGAACTGGCAGTCGGCGCAATCGACGACGCCCAAGTGGCGCGCCTGTTCCCAGGCGCGAAAGAAGAACTGTTCGCGGGCTTTGTCGGGCGTCGTCGTTTCGTCCCCGCCTTTCGCCGTCTTCCGCGCTTTCGCGACGAGACGGTCCCGTTCCTCGCTCAGGGAACGTACGCGCTCCGCTTCGCGGAACCGATCAAAGTACAGCCTGCCGTCGACCCAGGTCATAAGGCACACACTCCGGGTGTCGAGGGGATGACCCGACCAGAGGACGAGGTCCGCGTCCTTGCCGGGTTCGAGGGATCCGACCCGGGTGTCGATCCCCAACTGGCGGGCGGGGTTCAGCGTCACGAACTTGAGGGCCTCGACTTCCGGGGTTCCCCCGTACTTCACGGCCTTCGCCGCCTCCAGGTTCAACCGGCGCGCGTGATCGCTCGAGTCCGAGTTGATGCTGACCAGGACCTGGCGCTCATGAAGGATCGCCGGCCCGTACGGGATCGCGTCCATCACTTCGAACTTGAACGCCCACCAGTCCGCGAAGGCGCTCGCTCCCGCTCCATGCCGCGCGATCTCATCGGCGACCTTGTAGCCCTCGAGCACGTGCTGCAGCGTGGCCACCCGGACACCGAAAGATTCCATGGTCCGCAGGAACGCGAGGATCTCGTCCTGACGGTAGCTGTGACAGTGGATCAGGCGGGTGCCATCGAGGATCTCGGCCAGGGCTTCCAATTCCAGATCGCGACGGACCGGCGCGGGAGGCGGACTCCCTTGGTTGTTGGCGGCTGCGCCGGCCGCGATCGCGCGGTCCGCGGCGTACTGACGCGCCGCCTCGAAGCGGTTGACATGAAACGTCGGAACCCCCATCCGCGATTGCGGAAAACGGGTCGTGAATCGGTCGCCCCAGTTGGATTGTTTGACGTTCTCGCCCAGCGCGAACTTGATCCCCGCGGGGGCGCCTTGGAGTTTCAATTCGTCCGGCCCGTCGCCCCGGCGCAATTTGATGACGCAGTTCTGCCCGCCAATCGGGTTCGCGGAGCCGTGCAGCAGGTTCACGGTCGTGACGCCCCCGGCGAGTTGAAGATGGATGTTGGCCGACTCCGAATTCACCACGTCACCAATCCGCACCATTGCGGTGCTCGGAAGGGTTCCCTCGTTCACGCCTCCCAGGATCATCGAGTGACTGTGGCAATCGATGATGCCCGGCGTCAGGTGGAGACCCGTGCCGTCGATCACCTGCGTGTCGGCGGGAAGAGACGTTCCGGTGGCCGACAGGCTCCCGATCCGGCCGTCGGAAACGAAGAGGCCCGCGTTGGTGAGGACGCCGAGCGGACCACACGTCCAGATCGTCGCATTGCGGATCAGCAAATGTTTCGGGCTTTCCAGGGGTCCCCGCGCACCGGCCGGATCCGCCGCCACGCGCGGCTCCGGGGGGGTCGCCTTCGCCCGCTCCGTCGAATTGGTCTCCGACCGCGCGGTTCCCGACTCCCGAATATGGGGCGTGCCGTCCACCCACACGCTTCGAACCGGAGATTTCGGGTCGAAATAGCTGCCCTCCACGACCGTGATGTTCGCGATCCGCCCAGGCTCCAAGGTCCCGAGTAGCCCTTCCACGCCGCAGATCCGCGCGGGCACCGTAGTCAATGCCGCCAGGGCGTCGTCCTCGGTGAGCCCGCGGTCCATGGCCAGCCTCAGGTTCTTCCGGAATTCCTTTCGATCCGCCAGCCCGTGGGTCGTCAGCGCAACGTCGGATCGGGTGCGGCGTAGGACGGCCGGATTCTCCGGCGCCCAATCCCACGCGCGCAGGGAGTCGAGCGAAACCGCGTCCCAGGCTTCGTCCTCGGGAAATTTGGGGAGCGCCGGAAAGGCCAGGGGAACAATGAACGGTCCTCCAACCTCCGCCATCAGGTCCGCGCGCAACCATTCCTGCCCGGACGCCACATAGGCCCGGCGGGACAACCCGAGTTCGTCGGCGATCCGGGCCGCCCGCGCGATCATCAGAACGCTGCCCGGTTCGAAGATCACCCGCTGGCCCAGGAGCGCCGGTTGAAGCGCGTCCAACGCGGTGTTGAAGCCGGGCCGCGACCGGGCTTCGGGGAACCGATTGAAATGGGCGAGGTCCGCGGCGTGAAAACCGGCGTCGAAGAAAGTCTGTCGGATCAGGGCGATCGCGCCCATGAGCGAATTCGGATACCGATCCCGCGACGTCGAACCGGATCCCGCGGCGAACGCCACGCACAACGCCGAATCCGGGCGGATCACGAGGGCATTCGGACTCGCGTCCCCGAGGGAAACCAACGCGCCCTGGCCGCGCACCAGTCCCGTGCCCGGCACGAACTGCGCGCTGGCGAATCCAAGTTCCCTCAGGCCCTCGACCACTTTCGTGTCCGGGCCGTAGGTCTGAGCGATGCGCCGTTCCGGCGTCACGTCGCGCGATGCCGCGCCTGGGCCCGTCGTTCCCGGGTCGAGGGTTTCGCCTCCCACACCCAGGAACCGGGTGCCCAACGAAACGTCACTCGCCATCGTGTTCGCCCCAGCGCCTGCGCCGGCGCCTGCACCCGCGACCGCCCCCGTACCGCTGGCTCCGACAGCCGCCGACACGGACGCGGACGCGGACGCGGACGCCGATGGGTGGATTCCGTCGATTGGCGGGAAGGACGGGACACTCACCGGCGTCGTTTCTCCGGAGACCGGAACGTAGGGGTCGATGAACCCGGGGTAGAGCGTCAATCCCGTCGAATCCCAGAGCCGCGCGCCCGCCGGGATCAAGGCCTCGGCGCTCGGGGACACCGACACGATGAAGCCATTGCTGACGACGAGGGTCGCGTCCGCGACCACCACACCCGGTCGCGGCACGATGCGGGCGTGGGTGAGGGCATGCACCCCCGTCGAGCGGGGGCGGTACCCTGGTGGTTCGACGGCCAGTTCGGCCTGGGCCTTGCGGGGAACGGGGAATACGGAGAGGCCCGCGAACAATAGCATCGGGGCGAGCCGGGAACGGGCCGAGAGAGGGCCAATGACCGCGAAAACGGCGAGGACGCGACGCACGGATTTCGACTATGCGGGGAGCGCGCCGATGACCAAGCGGAAATTCAAGGGGACCCGAAAGTTGTCCGGTCGATCTTCATGGGCACGGACCGGCGTTCGAAACGTTCGCCGATACGCCAAAGCCATTCGAAGCCCAGGTTGGCGAGGCCGACTCCGAGGAGCGAGAGACCGACGCCGACCCACCCCAGCGAGTCGATTTCCTCGTGCATCGTCCAGACGAACTGCCCGATGCAGAGCGCGGCGACAACGTAGAGCGTCGGTTTCCGCCCGATGCGCGCCACGATGAAGACCCCCAGCGGCGCGCCGAGCGCCACAATGGGTGCCGCGGCGAGCCAGTTCTCGAAGACGCCCGGCTGAACCCCGGTGATGAAGTTCTTCGTGGCGATGCCGACCAGCGAGGTGAACGCCATGATGATCACCGACGAAGGGATCGCGGTCTTCAGGTCGGAACGCATGAGCAGGACCATCACGGTGTACAGGACCATGTCGATTCCGACGCCGGTGATCGCCGCGACCGTGGCTCCCGATCCGAGACCGATCCAAAACCCCGCGACCCGGTCGAAGGCGTGGGCCACGGGAGTCTCGCCGATGTTCGCGCAGATCTGTCGGGTCCGGTACAAGTGGAGCACTCCGAAGCTCGCCCAAACGATCGCGAAGACGACCTTGATGACGAGGCCGGGCACCAACGGCGCCACATAGAGGATTCCGAGGGGGGTTCCGATCAACGAACCGACGATCGACCATCGGAGCAGGACCCATTCGAGGGGTTGTCGGCGACAGAAGATGAGGATGCTGGCGCTCGTCATTCCGATGGATTGAACGGCGAAACTGAAGTCACGGCCGAGCGTGGCGGATTCGCCGAAGGCGAGCACGAGGATTGGGAACCCAACGGTCCCTCCGCCCATGGGGGTGGAGCCGGCCACGTACGAGCCGAACGCCATGGCGATCGCGATCCCGGAATGCTCACGGAGGGTGTGCCAGTGGTTGCCCGCGACGACGATTCCCAGCCACGTCCCGTAGAAGGCGAGGAGCCACAGGAACCAAGGCCAGAGTTTCTTCACGCGCGGACGCTAGGGACCTGGATTTCCGAATCCCAGCCTGGAGACGCCCTTCGCGCTCGAAAATCCATGGGGACCGATCAATCGATCGATGGTGCCAGGGAGAGGAATCGAACCTCCGACCAAGGGCTTATGAGTCCCCTGCTCTACCGCTGAGCTACCCTGGCTCAACCATCTGATCTCGAACAGCTTGCAGTGGTGCTGTTCGTGTCGTCAAACCGCGCTCGTCACCCGGTTTTGTCTCCCTGCGCCCATCGACAGGGCTTCCAACCTGCCCGAACCCGCTTCGGAATCACCGTCGAAACCCATGTTTCGCTTGGTCGGGGAGAACTTGTACCGGCTCGAAACGACCGGCGGTTTTTACGCGCTTTTGAAGACGGGGTCAAAACAGATTCGGCGGTCGATCCGGATCAACCCAGGGCTTTGTCGGTCGGCGTGTGTGGGCTGTCGGCGCGCGGGTCAGAGGTTGCGACCACGCCACGACCGCGCCATGGTCTTGGCGTGAATACGGTCGTCCACTTGGATGCCTCCAACAGGATCATCCTTTCTCGGGAGCTGCGGCGCGCCGCCGGCATTCCGCGAGGGCAGACGCTCAAGGCCTCGGCGACGCCGGGCCGGATCGTCCTGGAAATCCCGGCCCAGCCTTCGGGTCGGGTGGTCAAACGAGGAAAGCTGAAGGTGTGGACGGGGGCTGTGCCGACGACTCCGATTGCCGAGGCGATCGAGGGCGCTCGGCACTACGAACGATGACTTTCCTCGACACGGGCGTGCTGGTCGGAGCGCTGCTGCAACACCATCCCGAGCATGCAGCGTGTCGCGAAGCGCTGGAGGGTCTTGAACGTCCGTTCACCGACGCGCATGCCCTCGCCGAGTGCTTCGCGACCTTGAGCGCATTTTACAAGGTTCCGCCCGACGCTGCGGCGGAGCTGACCCTCGGATTGCTGGACCTGATGGAGGTGGAGCCGTTTCCGCTGGGTGACTACGTGACGGCCCTTCGCGAGGCGCGCGGCCGGGGGGTGATGGGTGGGGGCATCTACGATTCGCTGCACGCCACGTTCGCCCGACGCAAGGGGGCCAGGACCCTGGTGACGCGAAACCCATCCCACTTCGCGCATGCCGCCCCAGATTTGGAGATATTGACGCCCTAATCGGGTGCATCGCCACGTCGTGGGGGACGCAACGTCGGAGAGGTTGCGACCTGGGTGGGGCGTCGTGCGCACCTAGGGTAGCTTGTTCCGAACACGGTTGCTGGGCTTCGTGGCGGAATCCCGTTGGGATCCCATTCAATTCCGTTCCGTCTCGTAGCTGGACAACGGCCGGGAACGAACCGAGGGTCCGCGGCGTATGGCGTTGAAATGGTGGGAATTCAAGTTCTGGCTTCCCAAACCGCCGGAGGGCGAGGTGGTCGGGATGTCCGAGGCGGAGTACGAACGCATGCTCCTCCTGAACCTCGCCAACGCGAAGGAACATCCGTTCCAGGCCATGTGGGAGCTGGCCCATTTCTACAAGAATCAGGGCCGGGTGGACGAGGCGATGAATCAGTTCCGGGCCTTGCTGGACCGGACCCCCGACCTGGAGGCCAAGTCCAGGATCATCCTCGGACTCGGGCAGACGAGTGAGAAGGCCCGGGACTTTGAAATGGCGGTCGGATTCTACCAGCACGCCCTGGCGATGGAGCCCACCGACCCGTTCACCGATTATTTCATCCAGAACAATCTCGGCTACAGCCTTCTTCAATTGAGCCGATTCGACGAAGCCGAAGAGCACTGTCGCCAGGCGATCCGCATCGATCCCAGCCGACCCAATGGTTTCAAGAATCTCGGACTGTCGCTGCAGGGTCAGGGTCGCCTCACCGAGGCGGCCGAATCGTACATCAAGGCGACCCAGGCGAACGCGTCCGACGACCGGTCCCTGCGCCATCTCGAAGCGCTCCTCGATGCGTACCCGGAGTTCCGGGAGGAGTTTGCTTCCCAGTTGGAAGCCTGCCGGGAAGCCGTGGGGTACGCGGCTGGGGAACTCAGGAAGGCCGAGCTCGAATGGAAGCCTGATGAGCCTTCGCGCGGCGAGAAGGGATAGTGTCGGACGTCCGAGAACCTGGATCCTCGTGGTCTGTGTCGGATGGGTGACGTCGTTCGTTGGGCACCGCGGTGATGCGGGAAAAATCTTGGAAGCGGGCGGTGCCGCGCCTTCTCATGGTTTCCATGCCCCCCAACGACTGGTCCGCGCGAAGGCTGGAGGACGCGCGGCAACGAGGTGACGACACGGTCCGACAGCTCGTGGGGGTCATCGAGGCCGACCCCTCCTTCGGGCCGCGGGGATTCAACCGTCTTTTGCGCGTGATGGATTGGCTGGGAGCCGCGCCCGAGCTGATGGCCGTGTACGACTGCCCATTGGAGCGGACGGTTCGAGGTGTCCCCGGTCCGTTCCTTGACTTTTTCGATCCGCAACCGCTTCCCGACTGGGTGGACGACGCGAAGCTGGCCCGGGCGGCGCGGTTGTGGGAGGACAACACGCTGGCCCTGCTGTTCATCCTCTACGTGGCCAGTCTCCCGGCCTGTTATCTTCTGCACCGCGGGATTCCCGCGCTGTTCAGGTCCGGGAAACTGGCGAACCGAAAGTACCTGCCCCAGCGGCTCTATGAGACGGGGCTGATGCTGGATGACGTGTTGGATGGGGACGGTCTTGACCTGCTGGAGGATCACGCGGATCGGCACGACAAGCTGATGGCGGCGGCCCTTCGCGAATGCGGTCTCGACGGGGTGTGGGTCTGGAACGGGGAAACGCTGGTTCGCAGGGACGGGTTGCCGGGGCATCCGGAGAGCGAGGATGCGGCGGCGATCGCGCGAGCGATCACGGTGTTGTCGGACCGGGACCGGATTCGGGGGAAGAGGTATGTGGCCGGGAGGGGATGTCTCTCGGCTCGAAAGGTCCGGTTTCTTCATGGCTACATGCGGTACCTGCTGCTGAAGGAACCGGCGGGGTCACCGGGTGGGGCCTGGGACGTTGGGAAACTGGGGCAGCCTGTGAACCAGGAAGATCAGGCCTACACCTTGCTGACGTTCGGATACGTGATGATCCTCGGACTCGAACGTCTCGGGCGCCGTGTCACGCTCGAGGAGCGGGAAGCCTTTCTGCATCGGTGGCGATTGATCGGGCACCTGATGGGCATCGAGGATGGCCTGATGACGGACGACTGGGACGAGGCGCGTCAGTTGTTTGAACGGATCCGGGACAAGGAAGCGGGACCGAGCGAGGAGGGTCGGATCCTGACGTCGACGTTGCTGGAATTCCTCGAAGATTTGATGCCGGTCCCCGCGGGGTTGAGCCGGGTGCTTCCCGTGGAATTCGCGGTGGACCAGGTCCGAGGGTTTGGCGGGGATCCGTCGATGCTGTTGAGTCCGGAGGAGGAGAAGGAGAGGCGGACGGGCTTTGGGCGTCTGGCGTTCCAGGTGATTCTCGCTGCGTTGCGTTGGCACTATCGGGGCAGGGAACTCATGGGGCTGCTGCTGCCGAAAGTCTCCGCGATGGTGGGTCGGATGCTGCATCCGCTCGCGGAGGAATTGGTGGCCAGTTGCTGGGCCGCGTACGCCCGCAGGCCGTTCTATCTGCCGGCGAATCTCACGCAATGGCAGCGCGATCCGGGAACGGATCCGGAGTATCTCGAGCGGCTCAAGGCGTGGCGGAAGACCCTCTTCAAGTGGGTTCTCGCGGCCGCGGGACTCCTGGTCGGGGGCGGCTTTCTCCTGGTTGCGTCACTCGGCCTGGCCTGCTTTCAATGGTGGCGGCTTGCCGCGCTCGCGTTTGGGTTGGGAATCCTTTCCTGGTGGTCGTTCGGCGAATTGACGGGATGGGTCGCGGGCTTCAGTCATCGGCGGCCGAAGCCGCGGCCCCCGGGGTCGGCGGTTTCGCCTCCACCTCCGCCTTCGGCTCCGGTGCCCTCGCGGGCTGGGGCGGGAGCGGGATGGCCGCGGTGAAGTGATTTTCGGAACGCCCGTACGGACGAATCAAAGCCCATGAACAATCCACGACGGGGACGACGGGGACGACGAGCGCGACGGATTCGGAGCCGGTCCTTGCCGGGTGCGGGGGCTGTTCCGGTGGTGGCCGTGGGAGTCGTGCTGGCATGGGGATTCGGATTGCCGCTGGGTGCCGCGGACGCGCCCGCCACTCAACCTTCGGCGGGTCAAGACTCGTTGGCGGCGCTTCGCGCGCTGAGCCTGGAGGATCTGCTGAACACCGAGGTCACGTCGCTGAACCGGCGTTCCGAATCCCTGCGGGAATCCCCGGGGGCGGCCTTCGTGATTGGCAACGACGAGATCCGACGATCCGGGGCGAGGAGCATCGCGGAGGTCCTCCGGTTGGCGCCGGGGATCTCGGTGGCGTCGATCGACGCCAACAAATGGGCGATCAGCAGCCGGGGTTTCAACAACCGCTTCGCCGACAGCCTGCTCGTGCTGGTGGACGGCCGGAGCGTGTACACGCCGAATTTCTCGGGCGTGTACTGGGACCAGGTCCGGTATCCGTTGGAGGACATCGATCGGATCGAAATCATTCGGGGACCCGGCGGCGCGGCGTGGGGGGCGAACGCGGTCAACGGGGTGATCAACATCATCACGAAATCGTCCCAGGACACGCTGGGAGGGTACGCCACAGGCGGCGGCGGCACGGAGCAGTCTGGGTTCACCGATCTGCGGTACGGCTGGCGGGTGAACGAGGCGACGACGGCGCGGGCGTTCTTCAGCTATGGGAACTCCGATGATTTTCCGGAGGGCCACGACGGTTGGTACTCGCTCCAGGGCGGCTTCCGAGTGGATTGGGAGCGGGATCTGAACCAGTTGACCTTCCAGGGCGATGCCCACTCGAGCCGGATCGAGAACGACACCTACATCGGCCGGCTGTACCCGGTCAACGGGGTCACGCCGCCGACCTACATCGAGCGAAAGCAATACTCGTTCAATGACGAGGGCGGCAATGTGCTCGGGAGATTCACCCACGGCGACGGCGTGGATTCGGAGATCCGGCTTCAAGTCTACTACGACTACGTGGACCGGCAGGAAATCGAACATGACGGGGTGCGTCAGACCTTCGATGTGGATTTCCAGCATCGGTTCGCGCTGCCATGGAATCAGAGCGCGATGTACGGGTTCGGATACCGGTACCTGCCCGACGACTATCGGAACCCGGACCCCGAGTATTTCTTGTGGAACCCCGCGGTCAGTCACTGGCAGGTGTTCAGCGGTTTTGTTCAGGACGAGATCGAGCTGGTGCCGGACGACTTGAAACTGACGTTGGGGACGAAGGTGGAGCACAACGATTCGACGGGCTGGGAGGTTCAGCCGGACGCAAGGATGGCCTGGCTGATCGACTCGCGGCAGACGCTTTGGACCTCGGTGGCGCGGGCGGTCCAGGTCCCGGGACGGAACCTGAACTCGATCGAACGCGTTCAGCTTCCGTACGAACCCATCACGGTTGGAGTGCCGGCGCCTTTGTTTGTCACGGGGCGGACGAGTTCGGGCCTCGAAGCCGCGGAGGTGCTGGCGTACGAACTGGGTTACCGGATCCAACCCGTGCCGAGTCTGTCGCTGGATGTGGCGGGGTTTTACAACTGCTACGACAACCTGGTGGAAGGCGGGGCGGGCGCTCCGGTGTTTCTCACCCAACCCTATCCACACCTCGAAACGGCGACCCAAGCGGCGAAGACCGCGTCGGCGACGAGTTGGGGCGCGGAGGCCTCGGTGGGATGGGAGGCGACCGACTGGTGTCGATTGACGCTGAGCTACACCTTTTTCCAGATGGACATGACCGTTCGGGACGGGGCGTTGGGCCTTTTCGCGGAGGGGGTGGATCCGGAGAATCAGGTCTCGCTACGCACCTCGTTGGACCTGCCTGGCAACGTCGACCTGGATTTCTGGACCCGCTGGGTGGACCGGTTGCCGGCGTTCGGTGTGGATGGCTACTTCGACGTCGACGTCCGGATTGCGTGGCGTCCGCGGCGGTGGCTGGAACTCGCGTTGGTCGGGCAGAATCTCGTGGATGACCGGCATCCGGAGTTCGGACCCGACGCGAATGTGCGGACGCAGATCACGGAAGTGCCGCGCGGGGTGTACGGGCAGATCACGGCGCGGTTTTGAGGTGGCCGGGTTGGAACAACCAGACCACAGGGGTCAGTTCTTGTTATTGACAACACCTCGACCCCGGCCGTGGCGAATCCCAAAAGCGCAACGCGACATTAACAAGAACTGACCCCTTTGGTGGGGGGGAACTAGAACCGGGTCCAGGGGTTGATCTGGAGTTCCTTGGCGCGTCGGTGCACCAGGACGGCGTACAGCGCGTTGAAGGAGCAGGTGGCGATGAAGAACAGGTTGTTGATGGCCGGGTTGATGACGGCGTTGGGCGGGTTGTCGGGGTAGGTCTTCACCCAGACCCAGGCCCAGATGTTTCCTCCCAGCATGGCGATCGCGATCCAGAGGGACTGACCCTTGAGCGAATTGCGGCGCAGAAGCAGGGCGGGGAAGAGGATGGCCATCATCAGGGCGGCCATCCAGCCGGTGAGGTAGCCCTTCATGTCGTGGTACTCGTGGGCCATCGGAATCTGAAGGACCGTGGCGACGACGAGACCGAGGACGATGCCTGGGCGGACGACGCGGCGGGGCCAGCCTTCGGGGAAGTCGGCGGGCGCGTGTTTCCATGCGATCCAGAGGATGACGATGTCGAGGGCGATCCACAGGGTGTTGCCGACTCGGATCAGGAGATAATCCGGGGGGTACACGAAGGCGAAGAGGACCTCCCAGGAGATGTTCCAGCACATGGCGGTCAGCGGCATGCCGAAGCTTCGTTCGCGGATTCCATGGCGGATGATGAGGACATAGGCGGCGATCCAGAAGACACCGCAGCCGATGACGCTGGCCCAGAACCACGGGGAGGCGTTGGAGGGCATCCAGGGGACGGAGAACATGGGAGGGGTGGTTTGGGTGGAGTGGGTGGGGTGAGTTGCGGTGCGTTGGGAGCGAATGGACGGCGCGAGGTTCCGTCAAAACAATTCATGAGGAGCGAGCCAACAGGGATGCGGGGAGCGATCGGGCGAAGTGAGGTGGCGCGGCTGGGTCGGGGGGCAGGCGGAGCGATTGGACGGGACGCGCATTGTCGCTTCGCGGGAGACCTGATATGGACCCGGGGAATGAAACCCGGGTCGACGCGAACCCGCGCCGGGCCGCCTGCAGCGTGGCGGAGTTTCCTGGGTTTATGGATGACCTGGGTTGTGGCGGGATTGGCATGGACGGGTTTCGGGGACATCCGGGCGCAGACCCCGGTGGCGCTGGGAGCGGATGAGTTCCGCGCGGCGTTTCTTTCGAAGATCCCGGGATTCGTGACCTGGCCGGAATCGGCCCTGGGTCCTTCCGACGAGTCGTTGACGGTCGTGCTGCTGGGTGACGTGAGTTTCGGTCCCTTGTTGGAAGGATTGCTGAAGGGTGTCCGCGTGGAGGACAGGCCGGTGAAGGTGGTTTCCGTGGAGAGCATTGAGACCTTGGACGACCTGCCGAAGTGCCAGATCCTTTTTGTTTCCGAGTCACGAACGAGTGATTTGCCGCGGATCCTGGACGCGCGGCGGAGCGGCTTGCTCACGATCGGGGAGGAAGGTGGGTTCACCCGGAAGGGGGGCGTCATGAACCTGTCCGCGACGGAGAGGAAACTGACGGTGAACGTGCGCAACGCCCGGGCTGCGGGACTTGGGATCCAGTCGCGTCTCCTGAGGATCGCGGAGGTGGAGCGATGAAGCCGGCCTTCGACGGGGCGCTTCGTCCTTCGACCCTGAGGCAGCGTTTGCTGGCGATGATGCTGGGGACCACCGGACTGGGATTGGCGGTGGCGTGTGTCTCGCTTTTCCTGAGTGGAGGGTTCCTCTACGTCGGCGAGGTCGGATCCCAGTTGGAGGCGCTTGCGAGGCCGATCAGCCGGGCGGCGGAACCGGCGTTGGAGTTCGCGGACCTCGTGAATCCCGCCGAGGCGAGCCAGATCCTGAGTGGCCTGCGGGCGAGCCCGTCCATTCATGCGGCGGCACTGTACGGTTCGGACGGGGAGATGCTGATTGCGACGTATCTGCGCGACCTGGTGGACGACGGCGGCCACGCGTTTCCCGAACGCGTCTCCACCGCGGGATTCAATCGACGGAACCTGACCTTGATCGCGTCGGTGCCTGGGAGTGGCGGGAAGGACGTGGGATGGGTTTATCTCCAGGCGGATCGCGCGGTTCTCTGGCGGTTTTACCGTCGGTTTGGCGGTCTTCTGGCGCTTTCCTTCGTGTTCGCGGCGGGCGCCGCCGCCTGGGTGGCGAACCGGCTCTGTCCGCGGATCACGGATCCTATTCTTCATTTGTGGGAGACGGCGGGGAGGGTGCGCGACCAGCGCGATTATTCGATCCGCGCCGAGCGGCGGAGCGACGACGAGCTTGGGCAGCTGACGGACGGATTCAACGAGATGCTGGGCCAGATCCAGGCCCGAGACTTGGAACTGAGCCGGCATCGGGAACGGCTCCAGGAGGACGTTCTGGATCGGACGCGGGCGTTGACGGAGGCGAACGCCCGGCTGGCCGAGGCGAAGATCCGCGCGGAGGCGGCGAACCAGGCCAAGAGCCAGTTCCTGGCCAACATGAGCCACGAACTGCGCACCCCGCTCAACGCCATCATCGGGTACAGCGAGATGCTGGAGGAGGAGGCCGCGGATCTCGGGCAGACGGCTTTCCTTGGGGATCTGAAGAAGATCCAGGGGGCGGGTCGACACCTTCTGACCCTCATCAACGACATCCTGGATCTTTCCAAGATCGAGGCGGGAAAGATCACGTTGTATGTCGAAGACTTCGAACTGGCGCCGCTGGCCGGCGATGTGGTGGCCACGGTGCGGCCGATGGCCGACCGGAATGGGAACCGGTTGAGTCTGGATTGCGATCCCAGGGTCGGGACGATGCACGCCGACCAGACCAAGGTGCGGCAGATCCTGTTCAACCTGCTCAGCAACGCGTCGAAATTCACCCACGACGGCGAGGTGACCCTGCGGGTCCGGCGGTTGGCAGGCCCCGATGGGAATCAGGCTTCGGCGAGGGTGGTCTTCACCGTCACGGATTCCGGGATCGGGATGACCGACGAGCAGTTGGGGAGATTGTTCCAGGTCTTCACCCAGGCGGATGCCTCGACGACCCGGAAGTTCGGTGGAACCGGGCTGGGCCTGGCGATCACGCGCAAATTCTGCCGCCTGATGGGTGGCGACGTGACGGTGACCAGCGAAGCGGGGAAGGGGTCGGTGTTCACGGTGGACCTTCCCTGTGTGGTGACCGAGCGGTTGGCGAGTCCGGGGACTTCGGTGCTTCGGATCTCGGCGCCGACCCGGGAACATCTGGGGCCCGCGGACGGACCCCTGGTGCTGGTCGTGGACGACGACCACCACGCGCGGGACCTCCTGGGGCGCGGGTTGGCGCGGGAGGGTTTCCGCGTCGAGTTCGCGTGTTCCGGGCCCGAGGCGATCTCGCATTCCCGGACCTTCAAGCCTGTGGCCATCACCCTCGACGTCATGATGCCGGGCATGGATGGCTGGGCGGTACTGGCGTCGCTGAAATCCGATCCCGCGACATCGGGGATCCCGGTCGTGATGCTGTCGATCGTGGACGACCGGCAACTGGGGTTCGCGCTGGGCGCGGCGGACTACTTCAACAAGCCGATCGACTGGCAACGTTTTTCGGCGACGATGAGGGCCCTGGGCGCTCGCGCTTCGGAGCGGCGGGTGCTCGTGATCGAGGACGACGAGCGAACGCGCTCTCTCCTCGACCGGAACCTGATCGAGGAAGGCTGGTCGACCGCGTGCGCGTCCGATGGTCGCGCCGCGCTTGAAATGCTCGACCGCCATCGACCGACGTTGATTCTCCTGGACCTGCTGATGCCCGGGATGGACGGCTTCGAGTTCATCCATCACCTTCGGGCCGATCCCGGATACCGGGACGTGCCGGTGGTGGTGGTGACCGGGAAGGACCTGACCGACGCGGACGTCGAGCAACTCCGGGGCAACGCGGCCCGGATCCTTCAGAAGAGTTCCCTTTCGTTCGAGGAACTGATTCGTGAGGTCCGGACGGTGGTCCTGCCGGCCGATTCAACGACCGAACCCCATGTCGAAACTCCTCCTGATCGAAGACAACGAAATGAACCGTGACATGCTGTCGCGCCGACTCGAGCGGCGTGGCTTCCAGGTGGTGTGCGCCACCGACGGTCAGGAAGGGCTTGCGCTCGTACGGACGGAGATCCCGGACCTGATTCTCATGGACATGAGTCTTCCCGCCCTGGACGGCTGGGAGGCGACGCGGCGGCTGAAGGCGGATCCCGAGCTGCGAAAGATTCCGGTGATCGCCCTGACGGCGCACGCGATGGCGGCCGACGAGCGGCAGGCTCGCGAGGCGGGGTGCGACGACTACGACACGAAGCCCGTGGAACTTTCGCGCCTGCTCGAGAAGATCCAAACCCTGCTCCGGCGGGGATCCCCGGAGTGATGGACCATCCCGAGGCCAAACCGTCGCGCGCGATGCCGGGTGCGGACTCGGATGATCCGGGGCGGGTCGACGCGCTGGCCCGCCTGCGCCACGACCTCCGCACACCGGCGTCCCATATCCAGGGTTATGCGGAAGTCCTGCAGGAGGAGGCCGCGGAACTCGGATTGCGGTCGTGGATTCCCGACCTTCGCCGGATAGAGGCCTCGGGTCGGCGTCTGGTGGAATTGATCCGGCAGGAGTTGGCGGTCGACCGCATCTCGGCGGGGCGCGTCGATCTCCGTCAGCTTCACGCCGAACTGCGCACACCATTGAATCACGCGCTGGGGTACAGCGAGATCCTGCTGGAGCAAACCGACACGGAACCGGCGGCGCGGCTGACGTCCGATCTTTTGAAGATTCAGGCGGCGGCGCGGGGATTTCTGTCGTTGCTCGACAAGCTGCTGGTGCCGGAGCTCTTTCCGGCGGCGTCGGATCCGGGAACCGCGGTGGTTTCCCTGGGTCAACCGGACGCGCTGGCGTTGTCGCGATCGACGCCGCCGGTCCCGGAGGCAGCATCCGCGCCCGGGCCGGCGGGGGGCGTGGTCCTGATCGTGGATGACGACGCCGCGAACCGGGATCTTCTGGCGCGTCGACTCGCGCGGCAGGGGTTCGAGGTGGTGATCGCGGAAAGCGGGCCGGCTGGGTTGGGAGTCGCCCGTGCGCGACGGGTGGACCTCGTGCTGTTGGACATGATCATGCCGGGCATGGACGGGGACCGGGTTCTTGGTGAGTTGAAGGCCGATGCGGAACTTCGCGAGATCCCGGTGATCATGCTGTCCGCCCTCGACGAGATGGACAGCGTCGTGAGGTGCATCCTGATGGGGGCGGAGGACTACCTCGCCAAGCCCTACAACGCGGTCCTGCTCAGGGCCCGGATCAACGCCTGCCTGGAGAAGCACCGGCTTCGACGCAAGGAGCAGGCTTATCTCGAAGCGCTGGAGTTGGAGCGTGGAAAGTCCGAGTCGCTGCTTCGCAACATCCTTCCGTCGCGCATCGCGGAGCGGTTGAAGCGTGGCGAGACCACCATCGTCGACAGCCTCTCCGAGGTCAGCGTGTTGTTCGCGGACGTGGTCGGATTCTCCGCGCTCGCCAGCCGGGTATCCTCGGTCGAACTGGTGAGGTTTCTGGATGACATCTTCACCGAGTTCGACGCGCTCGCCGAGGCGCAGGGGTTGGAGAAGATCAAGACGATCGGCGACGCCTACATGGTGGTCGGGGGCCTGCCGACGCCGCGGGACGACCATGCCGACGCGGTGGCGGAACTGGCGCTGAACATGCTGGCCAGCGTCGCGGAAGGGTTTCCGTCGCGGTCGATGCCGATCCAGATCCGGATCGGGTTGAACACGGGTCCGGTGGTGGCCGGGATCATCGGTCGGATCAAGTTCAGCTACGACCTTAGCGGCGACACCGTGAACCTGGC
>JBFWOK010000142.1:0-18502 GCA_050250555.1 Limisphaerales bacterium | reverse complement strand
GCCCATCCCACCCGAGAAATCCACGGTGGCGGCGGATCCTTCCTTTCCCGCCACTCCAGGCGAAGCACACCCACGTGTCGGAGCGCTGTACTAAGGGACAGGTACTTTGCTCCCCCCCCCCCCCCGAGCCCCAACGGGGCGTCCGTGGACAGCCCAGGGCTGGGGTCCGAGGCTGCCGAGGGACCCCGCCCTGGGTTGGACGCGGCGTGGGTCCGCACCCTGAAAGGGTGCGGGGAGATTGGCCATGTATGGGGGGAACGAACGATGCGATCACCCCATTGGCCAGAAGGTGTGCTGCCATGGGAATGGCCCGCCCCGAATTCTATTCAGGGCGCGTCCACCAGGCGGTGGAATCCAACCCGGTCCGGACTCGGAAGGCTCACCTCCACGCCGGCCGAAGGCGGCGAAACCGCGACCACCGAGTTCCAGCGGGACAAGTCCACCGAGCCCTCGACGACGCAGGATCGCCCCCAGGCGGTGTGGATCCCAACATTCAGCCCTCCGTCGGACCATCCCACCCGCGAGAACCACGGCGGGGGCGGATCCCGCCATTCCCGCCACTCCAGCCGGAGCGCACCCAAGGCCACCGTCCGAACGGAAGCCGTGTTCGAAGGTCCCGGCTCCAATCGGACGTGGATCTCGCGATTCGCATCCGGTCGGACGCCCGTCACCCAGGCGGAGCGATTGAGGTTGTCCGCGGGATCGAGCACCGCGTTTCGCTCGTCGAGCCCGCGCACGAAGTACCGGGTCTCCCAGGATTCTGCCGACCCCACCCGGGAAGCATAGAAAGCGAGGGAATAGACGCTCTCTGGGTCCAGCCCCACGAACCTGAACGCGGGTGGAGGTTGCGGCTGATTCTCCAATGGAACCGCCTCCGGACCGCCGGATCCTGTCAGGGAGTCGCGCGTCGCGTTGGAGGGGTAAGCCGTCGACACCTCCGTGCCGTTCCGATCCACACCGTTAAACGGCGCCACCATGATCAGACCTATCCCCGTCGCCCCACCTTCCCTGGTCACAAGGGCTTCGACGGAACCCTTCGGGTCGCCGCCGATTTCGCTCGTGACGTCGTTCCAAGGTTCAGCTGGCTGGCCCACGGTTTCCGTCGGTGTGTCGGCGGATCCGAGGTCGACGAGGAAGACCCGTCCGCTTTCTCCGATCTCCTCGATCCGAAGGGCGCCCAGATAGACGAAGTGATTCGCGTTGTTATTGGCTGGTCCCGGTGAAAGGGCGATCGCCAGCACGCCGTCCGGACCGGGCGCAACCCCGGTCACCCGCGCGACACCGGACACATTGTTCGCGACGTTCAGGTCGGCGGTCGCCGTGGTCGACCCGGTCACGGTGAAACGGGTTTCGCGGTTGTCCGACACGCCCATCCGCGAAGCGTAGAACACCAGTTCATGGGGAACACCGGCGCGAAGGCCGGTGATTTCGAAGGCCGGGGTCACATTCGCCAGGCCGCTGAAGGTCTCCGTGTTGCCGAAGAGCGAATCCCGGGTCGCCGACGTCGGAAACGGCGCCGCCGAAGTTGTCCCGTTCTGGTTGGCCCCGTTGAACCGGGACCGCATGACCCAGGCGGCGTCCGTGCGGGTGCCGTCCGCGGCGCGCAGATTCCCGATTCGTCCCGCACCGCTGGCACCAACGGTCGCCGTGAGATTATTCCAATATTCGGCGCCGCCGCCCGGAACCCCAGATTCAAGGCCACTGGAATACGCCGCATCGCCAAAATCGATCTGCGCGGCCCCGCGAGGCGTCCGCACAGACTTCTCCGGGTGGGCCACGGCCCAGGCCTCCAGATGTGGCGCGAGCACGCGTTGCCAGACCTCGTACCCCGCGCTGTTCAGGTGGAGGAGGTCGGAGACGAACAATTCGCTCCGAGGCAACCCGGCGTCGTCCACCATCGCCTCGGCCACATCGACGAACCGGTACCGGGCGCGTTTCTCGCAATCGACCGCGATCCGCTCGTTCAATTCGGCTTGGGCGGCCAGGAATCCCACCCGACTCGGACTCGGCTTGACCGAGATGAAGAGAACGCCGGACTCCGGCAGTTCCGAGTCGATGCGCCGGGTGAGAACGGTCCAATCGTCGAACACTTGGTCGACCGTGCGGCCGCCCGCGAGGTCGTTGTCGCCCTCGTAAAGCACGACAAGGGACGGGGAGTTGGGGATCAGCAGGCGGTCGAAATGAGCCAGAACGTCGGTGAACTGGGACCCGCCGAACCCGCGGTTCAGCACATTATGGCCGGAGAATGCCTCACGAAGGTCGGTCCATCGCGCCACCGTCGAGGATCCGACGAACAGAATCGGATCCGGCGCCGGCGGTCTGGCGGCATCGGCGGCTTCGAAGGCGCGGATCTCGGCTTCGAACGGGAGGTTGGCCGAGGCGACCGTCGCACCCCGAATCACCGGGACTCCGGCCAGGATGCAGAAGAGCACCACCGCGACGCGCCAGAAGTCGCCGGCTCGCGACGGTCGTGGGTTACCGCTCGAATTCGCCTCGGCGCCCGGAATCGCCGTCATGGCGATACCGCCCGGAAATAGCGGGAACCCGCCGCGACCGGGATCTCAACGGTCGCCGAGCCCGTGTCACCGAGCGGCACTGATTTCACGTCAGTCCATTGATTCAGGTTCAGGTTGTCCGAACCGAGGACGCGATAGGTGGCACCGGCGGTTCCACGCAACCGGAACCGGAACGTCCCCGACGAAACGGCGACTTGGTCGAGCGTGGCCGGGCCCGCCGGATCCGGCGCGGTCCACGACACCCGCAGCACTCCCAGATAGACGAAGTGATTCCCGTTGTCGTTGTTCGGACCGGGTTCGAGCGCCACGGTGAACTCGCCCACCGCGTCGGGTCGAATATCCGTCAGCGTCGCGATCTCGGTCTCATTGTTCGCCACGTTCAGGTCGACACTCGATTCGATGGCTCCCGTCACGCGATAGCGGGTTTCCCGGTTGTCTCCGACCCCCATCCGGGAGGCGTAAAAATCCAGGGTGTAAGCCGTGCCCGGATTGAACCCCGTCAGCTTGAAGACGGGCGTCACATCCGCGAGGCCGCTGAATTCCTCGGTGTTGCCAAACAGGGAATCGCGCGTCGCCGAAACCGGAAACGGCTCCCCGGTGGTGGTTCCGTTCTCGTTCGCTCCGTTGAAACGGGACACCATCCGAACCGCTGCTTCCGTCACGGTTCCATCCGTCCGAACCAGGTTGGTGACAACCCCATCGGGGGTGGAGGCGACCGTGTTGGGAACGTTGTTCCAAGCCAACTCCACGTCCGCCGCCCCTTGAAGGGTCGGAGAACCGACCGCGCCGAAGTCGATCAGGAGTCCGGGGGGAACCACCGGCGAAAAGTCCACGCGCATCGCGCCGAGGTAGGTGAAGCGATTCCCGTTGTTGTTGTTCGGACCGGCCGTCAAGGCCACCGAAATCTCGCCCGCCGCGTCCGGACGAATGCCGGGCGTCGACACCAGGGCGTCCACGTTGTTGGCCGCATCGAGGTCCACGACGACCTCCGAAGCGCCGCGCACTGTGTACCGGGTCTCCCGGTTGTCACTCACCCCGGTTCGCGAGGCATAAAAGGTGAAGCCGTAACGGTAGCCGGGATCCAACCCGGTCAGCTTGAAGACCGGGAACACGTCCGACAAACCACTGAACGCCGCCGTGTTGCCGAACAGGGAATCGCGTGTCGCGGAAGCCGCGAACACGGTGGAGGCCGTCGTGCCGTTCAGATTCGCACCATTGAATCGCGCCACCATCTGCAGCGCCGCCGTCGTCTCCGTCCCGTTGGTCGACACCAACCCGGAAATGCGTCCCGCGTTGTCGGACCCGATGGCCGTCGTCACGTTGTTCCACCCGACCGGAGCTTCCGGCTCCTGCTCGAGAGTGGGCGATCCCCCCGCCCCAAAATCCAGAAGGAGGCGCTGGCCGTCCCCCGTCTCGATCTCCAGCACGCCCAGATACGTGAAATGATTGGCGTTGTTGTTATTGGGTCCCGGAGAAAGCGCGACCGCGATCTCCCCCGCCCCATCCGCTGTGATCCCCGCCAACCGAACTTTGTTGGTCACGTTGTTGGCCGCGTCCAGGTCCACGAAGGCTTCCCCCCCACCCCGTACCGTGTAGCGGGTCTCCCGGTTGTCCGAGACCCCAAGCCGCGAAGCGTAGAAGGTCAGCGAGCAGGTCGCCCCGGGCGTGAAGCCGTAAAGGATGAACGCCGGCGTCACATCCGTCAGGCCGCTGAATTCCTCGGTGTTGCCGAAAAGGGAATCGCGCGTCGCCGTCGCCGGATACGGACCCGACGCGGTCGTTCCGCTCTCGTTCGCCCCGTTGAAACGCGACTGAATCAACAGACTGACCTGCGTCTCTTCACCGTTCACATTGAGCAGGAAGGGAACCTCCACTCCCTCGCCCGCGCCCTCCGACGCCGTGACGTTGTTCCAGTACTGCGTCACCCCCGTCGTCGCGCCGCCACTCGGCGATTCGGGACCGCCAAAATCGAAAAGCCACGCGTTCGCGCCGGCTTCGCGGCCCGCGGCCAGGCACAACGCCAGCACAAGGGCCCGTCCGAACTCCGAAGGAAACGCGGGCGACGAGCGAAGACCAACGGACGACAACCCGGTCCGCCCGGCTCGCGCGGCCAGGGAACGGGTCCGAAAACGATTCAGGATGGATGCGATCGGGGTCACGGCACCGAAGGTCACCCAATCGTCCGCGGAAAGGCAATCATCCAGGGGTCGGACAGCCCGTCCGGTAGGCGAATCCTCCCCATTCGAACCCGCCGAAAACCAGTTCTTCCCAGGGTCCCCAAATTTTTTCACTTTCCGCGGATGCCCCCACGAGGTCGCTCCCGATCATTCGGCTCGCTCCCGCACTTCCTCGGCGCCCTCACGGCACTGCTTCTCTCAATCCACCCCCAATCCAAATCCCCGGCAGCCAGTTCGCTGGCATTCACCATCACCCCCGCCGCCTCCGGCGATCAGTTCGTCCGGACTTCGCTCCCGTTCCCGCCCGCCTTGCTCCAAACCAACGCCTCCATCCGTGTCCGGACCCAAGCCGAAACTAGGACCGCTCCAAGCCAATCGACCGACAACCCGGCGGCTCTTCGGATCCTTTCCACCCACCACGGCACGGATGCCACACCCCCCGTTCCCACGGTCCGCCGCGCCCTCGTCTCCTTCGTCCATCGATTCCCCGACCTGCAGCCGGTACGTTTCACCCTCGAACCGCGACAACCGGAACCAGGCTCCCCAACCACCGTCCCGGAACCCCTCCCGCCGCTGCCGGTCGCGTACTCACTCGTCGACGGTTCCCTCGGCTTCCGCTGGCCGGACGGCGCGGCGGTCACGCTCCACCTCGTCGCTCCATCGCTCGCGCCTTCCGCCAACGGGAACGCCCCCGAACCGCGGCTGGAAATCGTCGAGGAAAACGCCTTCTTCCTCTGGCATCGCCTGCATTTCACGGACGACTCGTGGCCGCGGATCATCGAAGTGCGAGCGGATCGTCTCGGGACCGTCTCCCTGACCGCCCACCTTCAGCGTGCCAACAGCCCGGGCGTCTTCATGCCGGACTTCGGCTGGGATCTCATCGCCGAAAACCCAACCGGATTTCGCTTCGACCCGCCGCCTCGCGAACGGTCCCAACCGGACCGCCATTCCTTCGCGCAAGGCGCCGACACCCAACTCCTTCTCGGAGACGCCCTCGTCGTCCGCGCCCCCGCCGGGGCCGCGAGTCGGCGTGGGCATTTCGAACTCGACCGCAATGAAAAAGGAAACGGAACCTGCCGATACCGCCGCGGCCTCGCCTCCGAACGGATTCCCATGCAACTCATGGCCTGGCGCCGGGCGGACCTGACGTTCACCCGACCCGGAGTCCCGGCACCCACGGTCACGCTCTCGTCCCCGCACCGGGTCGAAGTGGATTCCCGGATCTGGTCCGCGCTGTACGGCATGCCGGACGCACCGACAAACCTGCCCCCGGTTCTGGATTCACTTCTCCGCTACCACCGCCTCGCGATCGGGCGCGCCGCCGCCGTCGGCGACGACCTTGGCAACATCACCGGCTTCAACGACGAACAGGAGCACGGCGGAATGTTCGGCATGAACCGCCTCAACCATGGCGCGGCGATCTTCGAGGACGCCTGGCGATCCAACGACCCGCGCCTCCGCGAAACGGCCGTCCTCTGGTGCGACAATTTCCACGATCTTTCCCTCTGGTGGGGATCCCATGAACGCGGCGGCACACGCTACAACAACCTCGTCGCCATGAACCGCACTCCACCCACGCGGGATTACATGTGGCGCTCCGACAGTTCCGTGAATTTCTGCACCAAGGGCTACGACTGCTTCTGGCTCGCGTGGGAGGAGACCGGCGATCCCCGCATGCGCGAGGCCCTCGACGCTCAACTCGACTACGCCGCCCGACATCTCCACGCCAACGTGGAATGCCGCAACATCGGGGATGTCCGCGACTTCATCCGGCTCTTCGAGTTCACCGGCGATCGTCGCCACCTCGACGAAGCCCTCCGACTCTTCCGCGAACTGCGGTCGAAACTCTCGACCGGAAACCTCTTCGATCAGGGCGGCAAACCCATCGACCCAAACCCTCCGTTCATCAATGACGACCAGACCGGGCTCAAGGTCGGGTACGCCAAACCCTACATCCTCGGGTACGCCCTCAACGGCCTTCCCGATCTCCTGCGCCATGCCCCGGACGAACCCGAACTCCGACCCACGATCCGCGCGGTCGCCGACTTCCTTGCAGCCAGCGTTGATCCCGCCGGCGGCTGGCGTTATCCGCATCCCCGGTCCACGGATGTCCTGATCTCCCAAGGCATCGAACACGCCTGGCAACTGACCCAGGCAGCCCGGGTCCTCGGTCCGGAACCGGCCTGGCTCGACGCCATCGAAACCGTCCTCCGCGCCCGGATCCTCACTTGGCGAAAGGCCGGCCGCCTGCTCAGCGGGCTCGGCGGATGGGAAATTGCGACCGGACAAGCGAAGACCTCCCAGGAAGTCGGTTCGCTCTACCAGCACCCCGCCGATCGCAATGCCACGCGCGACTATCGTGACGGTCGAATCGGCCTCGGTTCAGCTCCACCCGAAGGCCTCGTCTACTTCAGCGATGTCCTGGCGTTCTTCCTCCGGCACCGGCCCGCGGAACGTCTGCTCGTCGAACCGGCGGCCGACAGCCCCCTCGGCGGCATTCTCGCCCGGGTCGAGCCGGACTGGCAGACGACCGGCGTTCGCGATCGCCTCCCGGTCTTCCACGAGCGCCTCGCTTCGCGCCTGACCCACCCCCTCGCCTGGGACTCCGATCGCTTCAGCAGCTTCGCGCAGTGGCGGACGAAAGCCCGGGCCCGGGTCTTTGAAAGCCTGCTGACGCCTCCACCCACCGCGCCGTTCACCCCCAGGGTTGTGGCCGAGATCGATCGCGGCACCTACACCGCCCGGAAGATCAGTTTCAATCTCACCGCCGACAGTCGCGTCCTCGCCTTCGTTCTCGTCCCGAAGAGTCCCGGCCCGCACCCCGCGGTGCTCCTGCTCCACGACCACGGAGCCCGCTTCGATATCGGAAAGGAGAAGGTCATCGAACCCTGGGACGACGCGCCCAAGCGTATCGAGTCCGCCCGCGAATGGGTCCATCGCTACTACGGCGGCCGGTTCATCGGCGACGAACTCGCGCGCCGGGGCTACGTCTGCGTCGCCACGGACATGTTGAACTGGTCGGACCGGGGCGGTGGCGGCTACGACAACCAGCAGGCGCTGGCCGCCAATCTGCTCCAATTCGGCTCATCCTGGTCCGGGCTCATCGCCCACGAGGACATGCGCGCGGCCGAGTTCACCGCCGGTCTTTCGACGGTCGATCCTACCCGCGTGTTCGCGATGGGCCTGTCCGTTGGCGGCTTCCGAACCTGGCAACTCGCGGCGCTTTCGGACCATATCGCCGCCGGCGTTTCGGTTTGCTGGATGGCGACCCATCGCGGGCTGCTGGTCCCCGGCAACAACCAGACCACCGGGCAATCCGCCTTCACGATGCTGCACCCGGGACTCGCCTCGCATCTGGACCACCCGGACGTCGCCAGCATCGCCTGCCCGAAACCGATGATGTTCCTGTGTGGAAATCGCGATGCACTCTTCCCGGTCGAGGCCATCCAGGACGCATTCACCCACATGCGCGAAGTGTGGTCATCGCAGGGTGCTTCCGAACACCTCGTCACCCGCCTCTACGACGCCCCGCACGAATTCAATGCCGTCATGCAGGAGGACGCCTTCCGCTGGCTCGACGAGGTCACCCGGCTCCGCGGCAATTAGCGGTTCCTCCCCCGCCCACGCCTTCGCGTCAGGTCCTCAGGATCTTCTCCATCGCCTTCCCCTTCGCCAGTTCGTCCACCAGTTTGTCCAGATAGCGGATCTCCCGCATCGTCGGTTCCTCGACGTCCTCCACCCGGACGCCGCAGACCACACCTCGGATCAGCGTTCGCGAGGGGTTCATCTTCGGAGCCTCGTTGAAAAAGGTCTCGAAGTCCGTCTGATTCCCGAGAAGTGCTTCCAGCTGCGGCTGGCTGTAGCCCGTCAGCCAGCGGATGATCTCATCCAATTCCGCCTTCGTGCGGCCCTTCCGCTCCGCCTTCGCGACATAAAGCGGATACACGCTCGCGAAGCTCGTCGTATAGATCCGGTGTTTCGTGGTCATGGGAGTCGAATCGCGCGTTCGGGAACGAACGTGTCCCATCACCAGCCGCCGGTCGAGTCGGCGCGCGTCCCCGAATCACAAGGTCCTTGGAGGTCCGTAGGACCCTGGCGATTGGCCATTTCTTTGGGCCCGGAGGGCCGCCGGATATTAGCCGGCGGCAAGCCCGCTCCGGCGGGCGCGGCCGCCGTCGCCAAGGGGTCGGTTCTTGTTATTGACAACACCTCCAACCCGGCCGCGACGAATCCCTAAAACACAAGGCGACATTAACAAGAACTGACCCCTTTTTCGGGATTCGGAAGGTCGTCCCGGTAGGACCGGCTTCAGCCCCAGATCTGACGGTCCAGGGATCGGAGCTGAATCGCTTCAAAGAGGTGGTCGCCCGTGATGCTTTCGGAGGCGTCGAGGTCGGCGATGGTGCGCGAGACTTTCAGGATCCGGTCATAGGCGCGGGCGCTGAGTCCGAAATCCTTCATCGCGTTCTCGAGCTGGCTGCGGGTGGAGTCATCGAGTCGGCAATGACGCCGGATCTGCCGGCTCTCCATGCGGGCGTTGCACGAAATGCCCGGGCGATCCTTGTCCTTGAACCGCGCCAGTTGCCGATGGCGCGCCTCGATGACGCGCACGCGGATCGCCGACGACGATTCCCCGGGTTGATCGCCCGCCATGTCGCGGAATTTCACCGGCGGAACCTCGGTGTGGATGTCGATGCGATCCAGAAGCGGGCCCGACACACGCCCGAGATAGTTTTGGATCTCGCGAGCCGACGACCTGGATTCGGCGGGCATTTTTCCGTCGGGCGTGGGGTTCATGGCCGCGACCAGCATGAACTGGGCCGGAAAGGTCATCGTTCCGGCGGCCCGGCTGATCGTGACGCGCCCCTCCTCCATGGGCTGACGCAGCGTTTCCAGGACCGTCCGCTTGAATTCGGGCAATTCGTCGAGAAACAGGACGCCGTGGTGAGCGACGGAGATTTCGCCGGGAGTCGGGTTGGCGTTGCCGCCGAGAAGCCCGGCATCGCTGGCGGTGTGATGGGGTGAACGGAACGGGCGCCGCGTGACGAGGGCCTGGCCGGGCACAAGGAGGCCGGCGATGCTGTGGACCTTCGTGGTCTCGAGGGCCTCCTCCAGGGTCAGGGGTGGAAGAATGGTCGGGATCCGGCGCGCGAGCATGGATTTCCCGGTTCCCGGAGGTCCCAGCAGCAGGAGATTGTGGCCCCCGGCCGCCGCGATCTCGAGGGCGCGCTTCACCGATTCCTGACCTCGCACATCCGCGAAATCAGCGCCGTCGGAGTCACGGATCTCGAACAGACGATCAATGTCGACCCGGGTCGGCTCGAGGGGCTGTTCGCCGTCCAGAAAGGCCGCGGCTTCACGCAGATTCCGAACCCCATAAACCTTCAAACCCGACACGACGGCGGCCTCCTTGGCGTTCTCCTCGGGAACAAGCAGTCCCTCGCATCCCTCCGCCCGGGCGCGCAAGGCGATGGCGAGAACCCCCTTCACCGCGCGGACGGCGCCCGTGAGGGCGAGTTCGCCCACGGCGACGAATCGATCCAACCGGTCGCAACTCATCTGTTCGCTGCCCGCGAGCATTCCCAGCGCGATGGGCAGATCGAAGCTGGGCCCCGCCTTGCGAACGTCCGCGGGCGCGAGGTTGATCGTGGTCCGGCCCAGATCGAGTTTGAAACCCGAGTTCGTGATCGCCGTCGAAACGCGGTCGCGGGACTCCTTCACCGCGGTGTCGGGAAGGCCGACGATGACGATCAGCATATCCCCCCAGCCCACGTTGACTTCGACCTCAATGGGATGGGCGTCGACACCCTGGACCGCCGCCGATCGAATTCTGGCCAACACGCCGGGAGCGTACCGAGGCGTGGATTCCCCAAACAACGGGAACACCGCCCGTCCCGGCATTTTTTCATTTTGAGCGTGACAACGTTTCACGGCCGCTTCTTGCGGAACCTCCCCAGCCCGGCATACTCCCACGGCTCCCACCCACCGATGACCCAACGCTCGCCTGTTTTCCTCCGGTTGCGCCTGTCGGTTTCCCTCATCCTCGGGCTGGCCTCCGGATGGGGATCGGCAACGGGATTCGCGGCCGAACCGAACGTCACCGACCCACGTCCGTCTGGACTGGGAACCCGCCGCGCCTTCGTGACGGTTCACGTGGAATTGGAGGGGGAACCGACCGCGGCGCTCGCCGCCAACCGGCGCGGGGTTCGCCTCGCGGACACCGCCCCAAGTCTCCGCGCCGCCGCGTCGCGCCTGATGCGCCAGCAGGAATCCCTCCAGGCCCCGGTGGCCAACCTCGGCGGCGAGATCACGGCCCGGTTCACCCGGGTGGCCCACGCGATCCGCGTCAGGATTCCCCACGCGAATCTCCCCGCTCTCGAAGCCCTTCCGGGCGTGCGCCGCGTTCGACCCGTCCGTCTCTATTCGCGCCACCTCGCCATCAACACGCCGTTCGTGGGCGCGACGTCCGTCTGGTCCTCGCCGGCACCCGGCTTCGACGGCCGGGGATTGCGCATTGGTATCATCGACTCCGGCATCGACTACACCCACGCCGACTTCGGAGGCGGAGGGAAGGTCGCGGACTTCACCGGCAACGACCCGACCCGGATCGAGCCCGGCAGCTTTCCCACGGCCAAGGTGGTGGGTGGCTTCGATTTCGCGGGCGACGCCTACAACCCCAACGACGACGCCCATGAAACTCCGATCCCGGACAAGGACCCCCTCGACTGCGCCGGCAACGGCCACGGAACCCACGTGGCGGGCATCGCGGCCGGATTGGGGGTTCTCGCGGACGGCTCCACCTTTGTCGGCAAGTACTCGGACTCCCTGGACTTCGACTCGTTTTCGGTGGCCCCGGGCATCGCCCCGGGGGCGTCGCTCTACGCCCTGAAGGTCTTCGGATGCGCCGGCTCGACGGCCCTCGTCACGGACGCCCTCGAATGGGCCGCCGATCCGAACCAGGACCACGACTTCAGCGATCGTCTCGACGTGGTGAACCTCTCGCTGGGCGGGGATTTTGGAACCTTCGATCCGGAGGACACCGACCTCCAGGCCGCCAACCGCCTGGCCGAACTCGGCTGCGTCGTCGTCTGCTCGGCCGGCAACGGTGACAACATCTTCTTCGCCGTGGGCGCTCCCGGCGTGGCCGATCGGGCGATTTCAGTCGCCAACTCGATCAGCAAGGGACTCGGCAAGGCCCTCGCCGTGCTCGAACCCGAAGCGATCGCCGGCCGGTACTTCATGGTCGACGGCTCGCTGACGCCGCCCCTCACCAACTCGGCGCCCCTCTCGGCCAGGCTGGTTCCCGTCGAACCGAACCTGGCGTGCGAGGACCTCGCCAACTCCGAGGCTCTTCGCGGCAACATCGCTCTCATCGACCGCGGCACGTGCTTTTTCGCCGACAAAATCCTCCGCGCCCAGGCGGCCGGAGCCATCGCCGTCGTCATGGTCAACAACACCGACTCGACGCCCATCTCCATGGGTGGCGATCCCGCCGGAATCAGGATCCCCGGGGTCATGGTCTCGAAGGCCGACGGCGCGATCCTGCGGCGTCCAGCGGATGAAACGGTGATCCTCCGACTCGATCCGGAACTGACGATTGAGCGCGTGGAATACGTGGACACCCTGGACGACAGCAGTTCCAGGGGACCGGGATCCCCCGGAAGCGCCTTGAAGCCCGACATCAGCGCGCCCGGCGCGGGAATCGTGTCCGCCAACGCGGGCTCCGGAACGGGATCCGTCAGTCTGAGCGGGACGTCGATGTCATCGCCCATGGTGGCCGGCGCGGCCGCGCTCCTGCGCCAGCGGCACCCCGAGTGGACCGTGGAGGAGATCAAGGCGGCCTTGATGAACACAGCGCGCCCCCTGGTCTCGCCGGAAGGTGTTCCCTATCCGGAATCGCGGATGGGAGCCGGCCGCCTGCGTCTGGCCGAAGCGATCGAAGCGACCGTGACCGCCGCCGCCGTGGAGGTCCCCGGTCGCGTTTCGCTCGATTTCGGCGCCTGGAACGTTTCCGGTCCCCGTGAAGAACGCCGGACCGTTCGCCTGACCAACCACGGCATCCAGCCCGTGAGCTTCCGCATCGCCTTCTCCAATTCGGTCGCTCAACCCGGGATGACCTACATTCCGGTCGACGCCTCGATCACGGTCCCGGCGGGCGGCACCGCCACGACGGCGGTCCGATTGCTCGCCGATCCCACGGAATTCGATCCTCAGCCCGATGGAACGACCGCCGCCGAGATCGGCGGGGGAACACCCCTGCCCCGTCAGTTCCTCTACGAAGCCAGCGGACAGCTCTGGTTCCATGCCGACGACCAGTCCCTCCACGTTCCCTGCTACGCGAACGCGCGCGCGGCGTCGGATTACCAGGCCCTCGACAAACGCATCCGGATCGCCGCCCGCGACAGCACCCAGGCTCAGCCGGAACTCACCCTGCGCTTCGCCGGAAACTCCCCGTCCCCCCGTCTGATCCCGATCGTGTCCGCGTTCGAACTGGGCGAAACCAGCCCCGACAAGCGGATCACCGATCCGAACCGCGCCGCGGCCGACCTCCTCGCCGTGGGCGCCGCCACCGACATCGCGAGCGTCTCCAGCTTCGCCGATGCCTCCGTGTATTTCGGGATCGCGACCGCCAGCGCGTGGTCGACGCCGCAATCCGAGGTGATCGACATCAATGTCCTGATCGACGTGAACGGGGACGGCTGGGAGGACTTCGGAGTCTTCAATGGCAACGGGGCCTCGACCAATTCCGGCGGGGCACGCGACGCGTTTCTGAGCGTCGTCTACGATCTCGGGCGGGACCTTCAAATCCTCGCGACCAATGCCGTCGCGAACCTGAACGGATTTGCCGCCGACGAACTCGAAACCGGCGTCTTCAACAACAGCGTCATGGTGCTGCCGGTGCCGGTCGGGGCGATCGGACTGACTCGGGACGCCACCACCTTCCGCTACCGGGTTTTCACCTACGCCACTTCCGGACTGGTCGATCGCACGAGCTGGATTCCCTTCGACGCCGACCGACCCGTGATCGACACGGCCTTCTCGACCCCGGATGGAATGCCGTTCCACGACGATGGCGCGCCGGTCCGGATCCGCCTCGACCGTGAAGCGGCCCATGAAACAGGCCAACGCCTGCCGGCGGTCCTGCTCCTGCATCACCTCGCCGCCGACGAGGGCCGCATGGAGATCGTCACCCTCGATCTGGAAGGCGACGACACCGATGACGACCGCCTGCCCGACTGGTGGGAGCAACGCCTTTTCTCCGGTCTCGGCGTCGCCGGCAGGGAAACCGATTTCGACGGCGACGGCGCCTCGGACCATTCCGAACTGGTCGCGGGCACGGATCCGAAGGATTCGCGGTCCGTGTTCCGGATGCGGTCCGCGTCGCGCGTCAGCAGCCGAAACATCTCGGTCCGCTGGAGCGGTATCGCGGGCCAGGTCTTCACGCTCGAACGCTCCACGAACCTGACGGCGGGCTTCACGGAGATTGTCCGCGACGACATCGCCTCAACGCCGCCGCTCAATTCGATCACCGACACCAACGCGCCGAACCCGGGTCCGTACTTCTATCGCGCGCGGCTGAAGCGGTGAGGAACCGCATGGGCGAAACGGCGCCTTCAGGCCGGCTCGCGGTTCCGGTTCCGGTTCCTTCCTGAACGCCGACGGAGCGGAGCCCGGCACAATTCCGGCGCTACTCCTGGAACACCCTAAAGAACCGCGCCGCCCCCGAACCGGCCTGAAGTTGAAACACGTTGGTACCCGAGGGGGAGGAATTCGTCCCGAGATTCACCCAGGTCTGGAAATCGACGGAACCCTGGAGCACGACGGAGGCTTCGGGCTCACCCACGACCTCGACTTCGGGCAACCCATTCCCAGTCCGTGCAAGCAATCGCAGCCACGGCGGCTGGCGGACAAACAGATCGACCGTCGTCGAACGAAACACCGCCGCGAAGCCCTGGACCTCCGGGTAACAGTCCCCGTTGATCGACGTCAGCCGCGTGACCTCCAGGTTGAGGCTGTGAATGTAGCCCGGCTCGAAGGTCTCCGCGGGAATCGTCACCGTCCGATCGTCGACCGTCAGCGCGCCCTCCTCGCCCAGGTTGGGCGTCGAGAAGACCTCGCCGTGCCCGAGCGTGACGTACAATTGCACGAAGTCGTCCTTGTCCAGCGGACCATCATAGGCCCAGGTCAGCGTCAACGGACGGAAGGGATCGATGGACTGGACATCCCCGAAATTCACCAGCCGCGGAATCGGCGGCAGCGCCGTTTCCGGGATTTCGAGGAGGCACGAATGCTCGCCCTCGGTCTTCGAGTCGAACGACACGATGTAGTCACCCCATTGGTACGCCTCATCGAGGTCCGCCTGGGTCTCGAAGCTCTCGAGGAGCGACCACGAATCCCCGTAGTCCTCGAGATCCAGCGTTTCCCCCTCGGGAAGGCGGATCGACGCCGAATCCAGAAGGTCGAGGTCGGCCAGATCCACGCCGCCGAGCACGCTGTATCCGAACAGGGGATCGTCCTCGAGTTCGTCGGGACCCGTCTGGTACAGGAAATGTCCCTTGATCAGCGAGTAGCCCACGACATCGGCGGACAGGGCCGGAAGCGATGCCACGAAAACCAGCCCCGCAATCCAGACGCCGGAGAGGAGCGCGTTTCGCGTGGGTGCCTTGGATTCTTGAAGCGGGTTCATGAGAGTGGACGCGCGAGATCGAGAACCGTCGCATCGATGATGCGAGTCGGGAACTGATCGATAGGAGGATCGCTCCCGAGGCGGGGAAACTCACGAAGAAATCTTCGAAAATTTCCGCCACGGCTTGATGCGCAACTCCGTCGGGGTCCGTCCGCCGGCGACCCACCCTCACCTCCCTTGGGAACCCGGTCCGCGCCGGACAACACATTCCCGGGGATTGTCTCCGCCTCGCCTCACGCCCGCCTCAAGGCCCGGATCTCCCCTGCCGATACGGAGGGGATGACGCGGCTCTCCACCCATCTCGTCGCGCTGTCGCTCCTCGGAGGCTGGCTTGGAGCCGGCTGTTCGGATCCGCGCGATTCGTGGCCCTCGCCGCCCCGCAATCGGGAGGAACGCATGCTGATCGAGGCCGCCAGCGAAGCGGTCCGCCAGCACGACGGCTGGAACGAGGTTGCCTGGGTGGTCGAACGATTCGACGGCGCTTGGCGCGTGCAGGCCTGGAAGATCATCCATCCCAAGGCCAAGGGCCGGAACCGCTGCTCTCCCGCGTGGGTTCGCGCCCTCCACTTCGACACTCGCGGCACGCTCACGGCCTACCGCAACCATCTCTGACTCTCCACGTTCGCCAAGGCGCCCGCCCGAGGCGCCCTTCGGATCAGCATCCTCAACAGCATGAAGCACGCGACGGCGCCGAGCAGGTGCTTCACCGCGTGCCCGGCAATGAGGCCGCCCGTCAGCGCGAGGAACGGACCATCGAGAAGTTCCGCGACCTTCGCCAACGCGTAGACCCCGAGCGCTCCGCCCATGATCCAGCCGTGGGTGTACCGGCTGGGGTACAGCAGGAGGACCAGCGGAAGCACCAGCATCGGCATGAACTGCACCCAACCGTAAAGCCGGAGATCGTCAAACACATACCCGATCAGCACGCTCCCCACACCCAAGGCCAGCGCGGGCAGGACCCAGACCCGACCCCAGCGCGGGTCGATTCGCTCGCCCAGCACAGCGAGGAAAAAGCCCATGAAACCGCACGCCAGGGACGACCGGTCCCAGACCAGGGTGTCGACGTTCGGGTTCCAGTGGAAATACGCCGACCCGGGCCCGATCGAAGCGATCCCAGCGAACATGGCCAGCCAGGCGAACCTCGACTCGCTCCGCTCCCGCCTCCCGCACCAGAGGACTCCGGCGATGCCGATGAACAGGAATGGCACATTCGTCACGACATCCCAGAAATTCGGAACGCCGGCAATCTCCCGGCGGTCGGCGAAGTTGAAGTACCCCGGATCCTGTCCGATTCGCGGAAGGACCAGAGCCGTCACGAGACTGCCCAGCACGAGGAATCCGAGAATCCATGGCCGCCAGTTCAGCCGGCGGCCCGCCTCCCCGGGAAGGTTCGTTCGCCCAGGATTCCGGTCGGTCTTCGGCATCCCCGATTGTGGTCCGTATTCGGCTGTTTTCATTGCCGACAGCTTACGCCGGACTCCCTCGGGCCTGGTCATTGATAGATTTTCGGGCTCGCATCGATGGACGGCCTCGGGACCCCGACCCCCGCGATCCACGGCTGCGCTTTCTCCACGGACGGCACGGCCGCGGCGGGCGAAGAACGTCTCGCGGATCCCGAACCGGGCCCCCTTCCTCCCGCCACGACATGCCAGGTCGCCCCCAGGGTGATCAAGGCTCCCAGCAGTTCCATCCAGGAGTAGCGTTCCCCGAAACACAGGAACCCTCCAGCCGCCGTCGCGAACGGCAGAAGCATCTGGATCGACGAACCCTTCGCCACGGAAAGCGTTCGGAAAGACTGGGTCAACGCCAGCTGGCCCGCGGAGACCAGGACCGACGCGACACACAACAGCACGACAACCCCGAACGTCAGTTCCGGCAGGAACTTCGCGCCCGCCGGCATCCCGGCCACAAGACTCCAGATGCACTGGGATCCGTAGATCGTCGCGGCGTGCTCGGTGCGGCTCAAAACCCGGATCAGAACCACCGCGGCGCCCGCCACGACGGCACCCAGCAGGGCCAGCAGTTCGTATCGCGTCACTCCGCCGTCGAAGGCGCTTCCGGCGAAGAACACACCGAGTCCACCCAGGCCCACCAGCATTCCCAACACCTGGCCAGCGCGCAGTTTCTCCTTCAGCCACGACGCCGCCATCAGGGCGCCGAAGATCGGATAGGTCAGGTTCAGGATCACCGCGCGCCCGGCACCCAGGTGCGTGATCGTGACATAGAACAACAGGATCCCGGCGGCTCCCACGATCCCACGCATCAGCAGCATCGGGCTGGCGAAAATCCGCCGCGGCTCGAACCCGCGTCCACCGAAAGCCACCGCGAGCACGATCCACCCGATCAATCCCCGAAAAATCGAAGCCACCGATCCATCCACGACGGGAGCCATCAGTGAAATGGCCCGGAGCAGGAGGACGTTGACCGCGAAGAAGACGATGGACGCCAGCATCAGCAGGATGCCGCGACGTTGGGACGATGATTCCGTTTCCGTTGCCGTTTCCATGGGTGTCGGGGGTCGACCGGGACCGGGAGGGAGACGGGGAGGGAGGAAGACTGATTGATTCGCACGTCCGGCCCGCCTCGTTTCGCCTCGCGGGACTCCGGATGTTCGATCAAGCACTGCGCCTACCAACCCACCGAACAGCCGGAACCCCTCGGACAACGCCAAATGGCGCCGTCGCGAAAGAATACCGAAAGTTTGGCGGCGTATCGCAGCACGCCGGATGGTCTAGTCCCCGGAAACCCCGAGGTCAACCGTGATCTCATAAACTAAGTGAACTAAGGGACAGGTATTTAGTAAAAACGCACTTGCCTGGGAGGGGGCGGCTCGGGCAGGGTCGCGGGCATCATGCGGATGGCGAGGTTGCGCATTCCAGACGATCGGGCGGCGGGATATTACCACTGCATCTCCCGCGTCGTGGATCGGCGCTTCATCTTCGGCGCCCCGGAGAAGGAGCATTTCATCGCCCTGCTCCGTGAGTACGAACGGTTTTGCCGCGTCCGCGTCCTCACCTTCTGCATCATGTCCAATCACTTCCACGTGCTCGTGGAGGTCCCCAAACGCCCCGACTCCCTCCCCGGTCCGGAGGAGATCCTCGCCGAACTGCGGTTGCTCTCCG
>JBFWOK010000141.1:0-18676 GCA_050250555.1 Limisphaerales bacterium | reverse complement strand
GTCGATGAGATCGACAAGATCGCCGCCGCTTCGACTGCGGCGGGGCGGGACGTGAGCGGGCGCGGGGTCCAGACGAATCTCCTGACGCTGATGGAGGAGACGGAGGTCTCGGTTCGGGCGCCGAACGACATGGCCGGGCAGTTCCAGGCCATGATGGAACTGCAGCGAGGGGGGAAGAAGCAGCCGTCGACGATCAACACGAAGCACATCCTCTTCATCGTGAGCGGCGCGTTTCCCGGGCTCGAAAAACTCGTTCAGAAGCGGGTGCGGGACGCGACCATCGGGTTCGCGGCGGGCGCGTCGGCGCGGGATGGAGGAGGCACGGACGATTCGGCGCTCGCGCTGGCCGAGACGAAGGACTTCGTCGAGTTCGGATTCGAGCCGGAGTTCATCGGGCGCCTTCCGGTGCGCGTGGTGTGCCACAGTCTTAGCGAGGACGACCTGTTCGAGATCCTGAAATCGTCCGAGGGAAGCATCATTCGGCAGATCGAACAGGGATTTGGCGCCTACGGAATCGAGGTGTTGTTCCAGGAGGACGGACTCAAGGCGATCGCCGCGGCGGCTTCGAAGGAGAACACGGGCGCCCGGGGCCTGATGACGGTCTGCGAGCGGGTGTTTCGGGATCTCAAGTTCGAGCTTCCTTCGACATCGGTGAGGCGGTTCGAGGTGACCGGCGCGGTGGTGGGCGACCCGGCGTCCGCGCTGGCGACCCTTCTCGCGCGACAGGCCCGGGAGGAGCGCGCGACGCTGACCCGGATCGTGCACGAATTCGCGGACCGCTTCCGGCAGTCCCATGGCCTGGCGTTGCGGTTTTCGGAAGAGGCCGCGGACGCGCTGGTGGCGGAGGCGCAGGACGCGGGCCGGCCCGTGCGGGATCTTTGCGCCGAGAAATTCAAGGACTACCAGTTCGGCCTGAAACTCATCGCGCAGAACTCCGGTCAGCAGGAATTCGTCCTCACGGTCGAAGCGGTGATGAACCCGGAGAAGGTCATCAGCGAGTGGGTCGTGGCCAGCTACCGCGGGCAGGCGGACCGGAGCACCGGGGAGTCGACCGGTTGATCGACCGGGATCAGGAATTCAGGGCGCCGCTGAAGCGTCGGTAGTGCTTGTCGGCGATCGGATGGCGGATGCCCAGGTAGCGGAAGATCGCCTTGCCGGCGTCGGTGGCGAGATTCTCCGCGTAACCGCGTCGACGTTCGACGACGTCGACGAAGGCGCCCAGGGCGGTGTCCCAGTCGCGGTTTCGGAGGGCGGCGAGTCCTTCGAGAAGGCGCGTTCGAACGGGGTCGTCGGGCAGGGATTCGGGGGTTCGGAGCGCGGCGCGGGCGAGCAGGGCGAGGGCCTGGGCGTGGGGGGCCTCGTCGGCGTGTTCCGGAACCTGGCGGAGGATTTCGTCGGCCTGGGCGGGGTTTTCGCCGAGGAGGATTTCCGCGAGGAGGATCTTCGCGGGAACCCGGTCGGGATCCTTGGCGAGGGCTTGTTCGAGCATCGCGCGGGCTTCCGCGAGGCGTCCGTCGTCGATGAACTCGGCGGCTTTCTCCATCTCCTCCTGGGCCGGTGACGGGATGTGTTTCTCGATCCAGCGCCGGATCTGGTCCTCGGGCAGGAATCCGACGAATTCATCGGCGACGACGCCGTCCTTGAACATCTTGACGGCGGGGATGCTGGAGATGTTGTAGGCCATGGCGAGGGCCTGCTGCTCCTCGGTGTTGACCTTGACGAGGTCCCACTTGCCACCGGAACCGCGGGCGAGACCTTCGATGACCGGGCCGAGCATCTTGCAGGGACCGCACCAGGGGGCCCAGAAATCGACCACGACGGGGACCTGGCGGCTGCGTTGAAGGACCTGGCGATCGAAATCCTGGACTTCGTGATTCATGGGTTCGAGGCGCTGGACTGGACTGGACGGAACGGGCGGGGCGGAGCGGGGCGGGGCGGGATTCCGGGGAGCTGCGGCGCGCGGAAGGAAAACCGTTCAGGCCACGGTGGCGGGAGCCGTAACCGGGCCCGAGGCGTGCCGCTCGGAGGCGTCGCAGGGGTGATCGGAGTCGGCGTGCCGGTGGCGGTGCTGGCACGCGGATTCTTCATCCTGATCCTCGAAATGATGGTCCCAGGACGGGTTGAGGCCGAGGTCGGCGATCATGGTGAGGTCCTCCTCGACGGGTCGGTTGAGGGTCGTGAGGTAGTTGCCGACCATGAGGGCGCTGGCGCCGGCGGCGAAGATCATGCTTTGCAGATCGCGAAGGTTCCGGGTTCGGCCGCCGGCGACCATGATCTCCTGGCGTGGGAGGATGAACCTGAAACAGGCGATGGTCTTGAGCGCCTCGAGGGGAGGGATGGGGGGCATCTTCTCGAAGGGAGTGCCCTCGATCGGGTTGAGGAAGTTGATGGGGACCACGTTCGCGCCGATTTCGCGGAGTTCGAAGGCGAGGTCGCAGCGGTCCTCGCGGGATTCGCCCATGCCGATGATGCCGCCCGAGCAGATCCGGATGCCCGCGTTCTTGAGGTGGCGGATGGTCTGGAGGCGGTCCTCGAAACTGTGGGTCGAGCAATGTTCCGGGAAGAACCGGCGGGAGCTTTCGAGGTTGTGCCCGTAGCACTCGACTCCGGCGGCCTTGAGGCGTTCGGCGACGGCTGGATTCTTGATGATGCCGAGGGACACATCGACGCGGACCTGGCCTTGCGCCTTGAGTTCGCGGACCCGTTCGCAGACCTCGTCGAGCATGGGGCCCTCGTTGAGGCCCTTCCAGGCGGCGACGAGGCCCAGGGCCGTGACCTGATGGCGCCCCGCTTCGGCGGCGGCTTCGAGCGCGGGTTCGGGGTCGACGAATCCGTAACGGGGCGAACCGGTCTGGTACGCGGCGGACTGGGAGCAGAATTTGCAGTTCTCGGAGCAGCCGCCGGCCTTGGCGTTGACGATGGAGCAGAGGTGGACCTGGTTGCCCTTGAAATGCTCGCGGATGCGGTTGGCCCAGGCCAGCAGGTCGAAGATGTCGGCGGTGGATTCGAGGTTGAACAGGAACAGGGCTTCGTCCCGGGAGACTCGTCCCCCTTCGAGCACCCTCAATCCCAGGGCTCGGATCCGGTCGGAAACTGTTCCGTCAAACGCATTCCTCATGGCGGTTGACAGCCTACTTCAACGGGCCGGCGGTGGGGAAGTCCGCGTTAAAGAAGCCATGCCGCGAGGCCTCCGAGCAGGGCCGCCAGCCAAAGGAGCGCCACGGCGGCGGGTTTCGAGAAGCCGGCGCGGACGAGGCGATGCGAGAGGTGGTTGGTGTCGCCGATCCAGGGCGGGCGTCCGAGGCGGGCGCGGATCCAGACGACGCTGGCGAGGTCGGCGAGCGGCACGATGAGGACGAGGAGGGGGCTCAGGACCGCGAGGGTGTTGGATCGGTCGGGGGAGTAGAAACTGGGGAGGATGGCGAGGACCGCGAGGAGGAATCCGGCGACGTGGCTGCCGGCATCGCCGAGGAAGGCCTGGGCGCGGGGGTAGTTCCAGGGAAGGAATCCGAGCAGGGAACCGGTCCCGAGCAGGGCGATGGCGCCGACGAGGTACTGGCCGTGACGGGCGGCCGCGACGGCGAAGAACGCGGCTCCGATGGCCCCGATGCCGGCGCAGAGCCCGTTCATGTTGTCGAGGAAGTTGAGCGCGTTGGTGATGCCGACGATCCAGAGGACGGTGATGACGTAGCTGAAGGCGAGGCTGGGGACGAAGAGGGTGATGCGAACGCCTCCCGCCGCGACGAGAAGCGCGACCAGGAACTGGCCGGCGAACTTGCGGCCGGGCGACAGTTCGTGTCGGTCGTCGAGCCACCCGAGGATCATCATGCCGACGACGCCGAGGAGAATGACGGCGAGTTCGACCCGGCGCGCGCCGAAGCCGTATTCGAGGCGGCTGGCGGCGTCGGGATCGAGGCCGGGGATCTGGCTTCCGAAGGCGTGGGCGGTAAGGAGCAGGCCGGCTCCGGCGAGGATGGGTGTGAGGAACCCGGTGATCACCGCGAGACCGCCCGCGAGCGCGATGGGTTCCGCATGGATTTTGCGCGCGCCCGGATCGTCCACGTGACCCGTGCGCAGGCACCATCGGCGCCAGGCGGGAAGCGAGACGAAGGTGGCGACGAACGCGCCGAGAAGGGAGGCGAGGTAGAGGCTGAAAGGAAAGGTCACTGGGGATCGCGTTTCGCCAGGGGATGGGAGGAGAACGGCGACGGTGTGCGCCGCGGGGGGTGGCCCTGGATCAGGCGTTGGTAGAGGCCGCGCAGTTCGTCGATCATGCGTTCGACCGGGAAGAGGTCCCGGACCAGATCGCGTCCCTGGTTTCCGAACTGGGTTCGGAGGGAAGGGTCGCGGGCGAGCAACCGGATGCGTTCGCGAAGGGCGGTGAGGTTCCGAGGCGGGACAAGGTAGCCGGTGCGGCCGTTGATGCAGATCTCATTGGCCCCGTCGCAATCGTAGGCGACGACGGGCCGGCCGGCCGCGAGGGCTTGCGGGAGGGCCCGGGCGAGGCCTTCACGCAGCGACAGATGGACGAGAAGATCCATGATCCCCGCGTACTGGGCGACTTCGGAGGGTGGAACGAGCCCGGCAAAGATGAAATGCGGGGAGAGATGTCGCCGCAGGAGCTCGTGTTCGAGGGCTTTTCGGTTGTCGCCGTCGCCGACGAAGAGAAAACGCGCGTGCGGCAGATCGCGGACGAGGTCGGGCGCGACGGCGACAAGGTCCTCGTGGCCTTTGTTGTCGAAGAGGCGGGCGATTTTGCCGATCACGAAATCGTCCGGGGCGAGTCCGAGGCGCGCGCGAAGATCGGGGTTGGGTTGGGCGCCGGCGCGGAGGAACGGGTCCAGGTCGAAGCCGCTGACGATTCGGGTGAACTGGTCGGGGCGCCCGATGCCGGCGGTGCGGTACTGGCGGGCCATGGCGTGGGCGACGACGACGAAGTGGGTGGTGAGCTTTCCGGCGATGCGTTCCGCGGTTCGGAAGAGGGTGTTGGCTGTGGAACCTTGGAACGGGCCGAACGAAGGGCCGTGGATGGTGTGGACGACGAGGGGGACCCCGGCGGTGCGGGCGGCGAGGCGGCCCACGATGCCGGCCTTGCCGCTGTGCGTATGGACGATGTCGGGCTGGAGGCGTCGGAACTGTCGGGTGAGGGAGAGCCAGGCCCGGACGTCGAGCGCGGGACGGACGGGGCGGACGAGGGAGGGGAGGATCGTGAGGAGGTCCGGGCGGTCGGCGAACAAGGGTTCGAGGGAGCCTTCCGGGCCGGTGGTGGGGCCGCTGATGAGATGGGCCTCGATTCCGGGAAGGCGGTTCAATCCGAGCACGGACGCGACCGTGTTTTCCTGGGCCCCGCCGACGATGAGGCGGGTGATGACGTGGGTGACCCGCATGGCGTGGCGGGATGCGCCCGCAAAGGACGTCCGGGGCGTTCGACGGGTCAGCCGCCGGTCTTGCCGGCGGCGATGGCGTCGAGGCGTTGCTGGGCGGTGAGCGCCTCCGGACTGCCGGCGGTTGCGGTTTCGAGGAACCGCCGATAATGGCGGCGGGCTTCGGCGGTGCGTCCGCGTTGGAAGTCGATTTCCCCGAGATGGTAGTAGACCGATTCCATTTTTGGCGCGGTTTCGAGGAGTTTCAGGTAGTCCCGTTCGGCCTCGTCGAGGCGATTCAGCTGGGTCAGCGCGATGGCTCGATTGACGAGGGCGGGGATGAAGTCGGGTTTGGCCGCGAGGACGGCGTTGAGTGTCTGGACCGCTTCATTGACGGCGCCCATCTGCATCTGCAGGGCGCTCTTGGTGATGAGCGGTCGGGGGTCGCCTGGGAGTCGGGCCGCGAGTCTCTCGGCGGATGCGAGCGCGGCGTTGGTTTGATTGGCGGCGAGGTAGATGTCGGTGAGGGTCTGGACCAATTCGTGGCGTTCGGGATACCGGCGTTCGGCCTCGAGCAGGATTGACTGGGCTTTGTCCGGGTCGCCGCGGCGGAAATGGGCCCAGGCTTCGAGGCCGAAGAGGTCGGCGGACTGCGACGGGGTGAGTTCGAGGCCCAGCTTCCGGGTTTCGTCGACGATCTGGAGGACGTATCCCGGGAAATTGGCGTTGAGCGAGGCGTTGGCGAGCCACATCCGGGTCTCCAGGGAGTCCGGCTGCAATTCGACGGCACGCGCGAACTGGACGGCGGCCTGCCGGTGGAGATTCCCATCCGCGAAGACGCGGCCGAGTTGAAAACAGAACGAGGGTTCGTCGACGGGACCGCAGATGCTGAGGAACGTGGGGAGGTCGCGGAACCGCCCGATCTGGTCGGACAACTCCTCGCTCAAGGTGATGGGGTCGCGACGGCCGGCGCGAAGGTTTTCGTTGAAGCGGACGTTGATGGCGGCGGAGATGTTGTCCGGGTTCAGTTCCTTGGCGGCGCCGAAGAACCGGCCCGCGTCGTCGAGGCGGTTGCGGCGTTGGAGGAGGACGCCCCAGGTGTTGAGGGCGCGGGCGAGGTGGGCGGCGATGAACGGGGCGTTGCTCACGCGCATCTCGCGGAAGCGGGCGATGACCGGATTGTCGACGTACTGTTCGCGAATCCTGGTCCAGTGCTGGTGCACGGTTTCGAACTGATCGTCGGGCACGGCGGCGGGGAGGAAGGAATTCGTGGCCTGCCGGTCGAAGGCGTAGATCGTGTTGGTGGGGACGAGGTGGAAGACCTCGAAGTAGTACCCGAAGCTGGGGTGAAGGTAGAAGAGCTGGTTGGAGACGGTCAGGGCGGCCATCTGTCGCAGGAGGACATCGTCCCCGAGGGGGTCGCTCAGTCGTTCGATTGCGAGCGCGGGCCAGCGGCCGCCGTACCGGAGCTCGTGATGCCTCTGATAAACGTGGCGGCGAAGATAACCCGTGTTGATGGGGATGACGGCGCCGTCGGCGTTCCGGTCCTTCAGCGCGCCGACGGCGAGCATGAGGATATCGTTGTCGTCGCTGGTGAGGACGGTGTTTCCGGGCGGCACATCGGCGAGGGTGCCGGCGATTTCGCGGAGGAGGGGTCCGTTCTGTCCGCGAATGGTGGGGAGATTCCGGAAGGCGAGACCGGCGGCGGCGGCGAACGTCGCGACGACGACGAGACCGGCCGCGAGACGGCCGACGGCCTGCATGCCGTCCGAACTGCGCTTCATCTTGCGTTCGGGTTCCTGGCCGAGGACGAGGAGGAGGTATCCGGCGAAGTAGCCGAGGGTGAGGGCCGTGAGGAAATAGAAATGCAGGAACGGGTATCCGAAGCCGAGCTGGCGGGGGCTGAACGGCGGATCGAACATGGCCCACCCGCAGACCGCGAAGAACGCGACGTGAACCAGCCGGAACATGAAATTCGTGATGGCGGAGCCCGCCGCGCTCATGTCGCCGAACGTCGACGGCCAGCGGATGGCCATGACGAGCAGCGGCAGGATCGAGGCGAGGCTGGAGAAGGCCAGGGTCGCGCGTGGGAACGCCAGGATGTAGGTGCGCTGGATGGCGAGTTGGGTGCGCAGCAGTTCGAAGATCGAACCGTCGGCCTGGCCGGTGGCCTGGAGCACGATTGGGGGAATGAGATAGAAGAGGGTGCCGGCCAATCCGGCGAGCGTCGTGCGGATCAGGAATCCGGCTTCGAAGAACCCGATGCCCTTGCTCCACAGAATGGCGGCGAAGAAGAGGGGACAGAACGCGATGACACCCCAGTCGTTCGCGGCGGCCGCCCCGAACGCGAAGGAAAGGAGGGCGAGGAATCGGTCGTCCTGAAGGATCCGGGCGCGGAGGAAGCAGAAGACGCAGAACGCGAACAGCGCGAGGTTCACCATGTCGCCCGTCATGGCGGTGGCGCTTTCCCAGAAGGTGAGCTGGAGGGCGAGGAACGCGGCGGCTCCCACAGGCGGGACCCAGGCCGTCGGGATCGTCAGGAAACTGAAATCATTTCGCTCCCGCTGCCGTTGTTCCCGGGTCCGGTCATGCGGCAGGAGGGCGACGGATTTGGCGAGGAGCCCGAGGGTGAGTCCGGCGAGGATGGCGCTGAGGAAATTCAACGCGACCGGCTGGCTCGCGGCGGGAAGCCAGCGGATGGGCCAGGTGACCAGGAGGGTCACGGGGCCGAGCTGCATCGTGTTCCAATCCCATCCCGCGACCTTCGACACGACGTCGAGCCCCGCGAGGGCGACCCAGCGGTTCAATGTGACGGTGTATAAGGCCACGCCCGCCGCCGCGATGAGCCACGGAAGCACGAAATGGACAAATCGAGAGTGTTCCCTGGGCGCCATAGAGGATCGCGGAGGAGTGTGAGGACCGGGCGTGGGCCTTGGCAAGCCGGCTGTCGACGCGGGGTGCCTGCGGCGGTCGAGGTTCACCTCACCGTTTCACGCGGCGAGGCTGGCGAAATTGCGCAGGAGCGCCAGGCCGACCGCCTGGCTTTTTTCCGGATGGAACTGGGTGGCGAAAACGTTGTCCCTCCACGCCGACGACGCGAACTCCCCGCCGTAGTCCGTCCAGGACGCCACGCAGGAAGGGTCCGTTGGTTTCGGGTGGTAGCTGTGCACGAAGTACACATGGCTGCCGTCGGGGATTCCCCGGTACAGGGGACAGTCCGGCCGGACGATGCGGAGCTGGTTCCAACCGATTTGAGGGATCTTCAGGCCCGGCTTCGGAGTGAATCGCACGACCGGCCCCCCGAACACACCCAACCCCCCGGCACACGATTGGAACTCTTCGCTCCGGTCGAAGAGAGCCTGGTACCCCACGCAGATGCCGAGGAACGGGCGTCCGCGGCGGATGAAATCGCGCGTGGCATCCAGAAGTTCCTGACGCCGAAGCGCGTGGACGCAGTCGTCGAACGCGCCGACTCCCGGGAGCACCAGCGCGGAGGCGCCGCTCAGTTCGTCCCCGGTTCGCACGACCTGGACGGTGGCGCCCACCCGGAGCAGGGCTTTGTGCACGCTCCGGAGGTTGCCGGAACCATAGTCGATCAGCGCGATCACCGGGGGAGTGTGCGGCGGATTCCGTCGTTGGGCCAATCCGGAACCAAGGCGGTTCGGCGCGTCCCTGAGGGACGGCGCATGGCCCCGTCAGTCCAGGGCCGCCCGCTCGGTGTTCGCCTTGCGGAGCCGGCCGCTGAATCCAATGCAAAGATTGCGAAACACGCCCAGAAGCGCCCCGGGATGCTCCGCTTCCAGGCGATCGAAGTCCTCCCGGGTGAGCACGCGACACGTTCCGTCGGTGTCCGCGACGACCCGGGCCGAGCGCGGGGCGCGATCGAGGAGCGCCATCTCGCCGAAATACATCCCCGGCGAGAAGGTCGCCAGCCGACCCCCCGAGCCGTCGGTCCCGACGAGGAGCACGCTGACATGGCCTTCTTCGAGCAGGAAAAGCTCGTCGGCTGCCGCGCCGACTTCGATCAGGGTCTCGTTCTTCTTGAACGGCCGATCGCGGAACAGGGCGCGGACTCGATCGGCGTCGGCCTGGGAAAGTCCCTGGAGCAGGGCGAATTCCACGGGGGCGACATTCTCCGCGGGGGCCGCGGACGCGGGGGATGGGGTTGGAGTGTCGCCGAGGAGGATCCGGTCTTCGCACCATTCGAGGGCGCGGTCGTTGTCCGCGAAGGTCTGGAATGACGGGCCCGGATTGTCGCCCAGTTTCCGGCGCAGATAACGGCCGAGAAAGCGGAGGTGCCCGGTGTGGGTGAAGAGGCTGAAGATGCCGCGTTCACGCAACCGAACCACGAGTTGGTGAAGGAGGTAGCAGGTGCTTTCGTCGGCGGAGAGGACGCGTTTGAAGTCGATGATGACCTGGCGGATTTCGGGCAACCGTCCGAGCAGATCGGCGAGCAAGACCTCGCAACTCGAGAAGGTGAGGTGTCCCTGGAGCTGGTAGAGCTGGAGCGATTCACCCGCTTCGCGGAGGCGGGCGCGCTCCTCCGCGGTCCGGATCCGGTTGGAACCGAACTCCGATCCGGCGAGGCGGCGACGAATGACCATGCGTCCGACGGGCGGGCGGTTGAGCAGGTGAAGGTCGAGGTAGCGGGAGAGCGCGCGGCAGACGCGGATGCCCCGGACGCTGTTGCCCTGCGGGTCGAGGGGAGGCGAGAAGACACCGATGCCGACCTGGCCCGGCAGGACGGCGACGATTCCGCCGGAGACGCCGCTTTTGGCGGGCATGCCGATTTCGTAGACCCAGCGGCCGGCGGAATCGTACATCCCGCACGTCTCCATGACGCTGAGGACGCTTTCGACGTATTCACCGCGGAGCGCGGGCTTGCCGGTGAGGGGGTTGACGCCGCGGTTGGCGAGCGTCGCGGCCATGATCGCGAGGTCGCGGCAGGTGACCGAAATCGAGCACTGCCGGAAATAGCTCTCGACGACCGGAATCGGGTCGGTTTCGAGGATTCCGAAATTGCGGAGCATGTGGCCGATCGCGCGGTTGCGGTGACCGGTTTCGCTTTCGGAGCGGAAGACGGCTTCATCGATGCCGAGATCGCGGCCCGCGAAGCGGCCGAGGGCCTCCTGAACGCGCTGGTCGCGATAGGAGCTGGTGGTGGCGGCGATGAGCCCGGTGGTCGCGATGGCGCCGGCGTTGATCATCGGGTTGCGCGGCCGGCCGGAGTCCGGTTCCAGGCTGATCGAGTTGAAGGCGTCGCCGGTGGGTTCGACGCCGACCTTCGCCAAAACCGAGGCGCGTCCGTTGTCCTCCAGCGCGATGCCGTAGACGAAGGGCTTCGAGATGGACTGGATCGTGAAGGGGATGGACGTGTCGCCGACCTCGTAGACGGAGCCGGTGGGGGTGGCGAGGCAGATACCGAACCAGTCGGGATCGGCTTTCGCGAGTTCGGGGATGTAGGTTGCGACCGCGCCTTCCCGGACGGAAGCGACTTCCCGATGGAGTTCCGTGAGCGATTCGAGAAGCGGGGAGGGCGGGCTCGGATTCCGTGCGGCCATGCGGGGCGTGAGGGATTTGTGGAATGCTGCCTGGAAACAATACCGTGGAGCGGACGTGGCTACAGGCCCAGATCGACCCGGACGCCGCGGACGCCGGCGACGAGGTGGGCGAGCTTGAGGCGGGCCGCCCACCGCGCGGTCTGGCTGAGGCCGCAGTCCGGGGCGAGGACGAGGCGGTCCGCGGGCGCGAACTCCAGGCAGCGCTTGACCCGGCGTTTCACGTCGTCGGGGGTCTCGATGTAATAGCTCTTCACGTCGATGACGCCGACGGCGACGTCGCAGTGGCGGGCGATGGGCGCGATGATCTCGAGTTCCGCGAATTCGCGGCTGGCCATTTCGACGTGCATCTCGTCGCACTTGAAATCGAGGAACGCCGGGAACATCGGAGCGATCTGTCGCGGGCCGACGGCGCGGCCCTTGTAGTTGCCGAAGCAGAGGTGGGTGCAGACGCGGGTGCGGCCGGTGACCGGTTCCACGGCGCGGTTGAAGATGTCGACGAACCGCCGCGGGTCCTCCCGGTGGGCGTAGCAGCTCATGCTGGGCTCATCGACGCTGATTTCGGCGCAACCGGCCGCGACGAGGTTTTCGAGTTCGGTTCGGACGAGGGGCAGGAGGGCTTCGGTGAGGGCCCAGCGATCGGGGTAGCCGAGCGCGGGATTCGGGAGGAGCCGCCCGGAGAGCGTGTACGGCCCGGGGACCGACGCCTTGAGTGTCGGACGCGAAGCGAGGTGGGAGGTGAGGCGACAAAGCCGCTGGTACTCCTCGACCGCGCCAAGGCCACGGGGGGCGCGAAGGGGGCCGGTGACGGCGTGTTTTCCTCGTTGATCGTGGGCCGGGGGGCCGAAGCGGCGCGGGGGGGCGGATTCCAGGTCGATGCCTTCGATGTACCCGTAGAACGAGAGGTTGAAGTCGAGGCGGGTTTGTTCGCCATCGGTGACGACGTCGAGACCGGCCGCGAGTTGGTCGTGGAGCGCGGCGATGACCGCGTCGTCCTGGGCCTCCGCAAGATCGTCGGGACCGAGGCGATCGAGTTGCTGAGCGGTCAGTTCAAGCCACCCCGGGAAGGGGTAGGAACCGATGACCGATGTTCGCAGGGGATTCGAGTTCAGGCGGCGCGTTGGGATGGGGGTTGACGGGTTCGCGCGGCCCGTGTGACCGCGGCGTCAGTCGAGGATGACCGTTCGATTGCCGCACAGGAAGACCCGATCTTCGAAGACGACACGAAGGGCCCGGGCCAGGACGAGTTGTTCGACGTCCCGGCCGTTCTGCTGGAGGTCCTCGGCCGTGTGGGTGTGGTCCACCGGGATGACCTGCTGGACGATGATCGGGCCCTGGTCCAACTGCTCGGTGACGTAGTGCGCGGTCGCGCCGATCACCTTGACGCCGCGTTCGAAGGCCTGGTGGTAGGGGCGGGCGCCGATGAAGGCGGGTAGGAACGAATGGTGGATGTTGATGATCCGGCGGGGGAAACGGCGGACGAAGTCGGGTCCGAGGATTCGCATGTACTTGGCGAGGACCACGAAGTCGGGGGAGTAGCTCTCGATCCGTTCGATGATCCGGTGTTCGTGCTCCACCCGGTCCATGCCTTCGTGGGAGATGGTGTGGAATGGGAGGTCGAAGCGGCGGACGAGCGGTTCGAGGTGGTTGTGGTTGCTGATCACCGCCAGGAGGTTGGCGTTGAGTTCCGAGTACGTGTTGCGGATGAGGATATCCGCGAGGCAATGGTGTTCGCGGGTGGCGAGCACGACGATCTTCTTGGGGGCTTGCGACGAGACTCGGACCTCGGAATCGGGGGGCAGGACGGCCCGGATTTCCGCGAGGAATCGGGATTCGTCCGGAGCGCCCTCGAACTCGGTGCGCATGAAGAACCGGGAGGTGGGGCGGTCCACGAACTCCTGGTTGCCGATGACGTTGGCGCCGTGGCGGAAGAGAACACCGGTGATGCCGTGCACGAGACCCGGGTGATCCGCGCATTCGACAAGCAGCACCCGGGACTGGGACGGAGAACTGGGACGAGCCATAGACGGCTCAAAGTGAGCGACGGCGGACGGACGAGTCAATGCCCGCGGAGCCTGAAACGGGTCAGCTAATTCCCGAGTTCAATTCTCGTAAAAATCTTGTTCTAAGGTATTTCCGCTAGGCGACATGGGGCGGTTCCCGGGAGTCAAGGCGCGGGAAGCCTGGAGAGATCCGGTCGCTGCCGATGCCACGCCGTGGCGCGCTGAAATGCGATCGCAACGGCCAGGGGATCGCCTTCGCGGAAGAGGCCTCCGAGGAAACAGATTCCTCCCGGGGCGCCACCGGACTTGTCGCCGTGCGGAACCACGACGCACGGATGCCCTGTCATGTTGCTGAACAGGAGGGTCTTGCCCTTCCATGCGGGCGCGACGAGGACGTCGATGTCGAGGAACAGCGTGTGCATCGCTTCGATGAGCCGCTGCCGGAGGCGGTTGGCCTGAAGGTATTCGACGGCCGGAATCAGGCGCCCCATCCGGAACAGGTTGGGCCAGTTGCCGGATCCCTGCTGAACCAGTTGGTCATCAAGGTCGGTTCGCGTGAATTCGTCGAAGGCGGCCGACGCTTCCGCATGAAGGATCAGGTGAAGCGGGCCTTGGGGAAGGTCGGGGAGTTGAACCGGGCGGACGTTCGCGCCAAGGGACTTCAAGACTTCGAGGGCGGCCAAGTGGTTCGTCCGATTGGCGTCGTCGTCCACCAGGTCGGTTTCGAGGCAGCCGATCCGCAAACGGCTGAGCGGCAGGGTCGACGGTCCGTTCCAGGGAGCCTCGATTCCGGAGGGATCCCCCGGGTCGGTGCCGTGGATGGCGTCGAGCACCAGGGCGCAGTCCTCGGCGGTTCGCGCGAGCGGACCGATCTTGTCGAGCGACCAGCACAGCGTCATCGCGCCGGTCCTTGGAACGCGGCCGAACGTGGGGCGGAGCCCGGTCACACCGCAGACGATCGACGGCGAAACAATGGAACCGAGCGTCTCCGATCCCAACGCGAAGGGGACGAGACCCGCGGCCACGGCGGCGGCGGAGCCCGCCGAGGATCCGGAAGATCCCTGGTCGGGTTTCCAAGGGTTGCGGGTCTGGCCACCGAACCAGGTGTCACCCATCGCGAGTTCGCCCAGGGACAGTTTGGCGACCAGAATCGCTCCGGCCCGGTCGAGGCGTTGGATGACCGCCGCGTCCGCTTCGATCACCTGGTTGGTGTACGGACCCGCGCCCCACGTCGTGGGGATCCCACGGGTGGCCAAAAGGTCCTTGGCGCCGTAAGGGATGCCATGGAGCGGTCCGCGCCATCGGCCCGCCTGGATTTCCTCGTCCGCGATCCGGGCCGCGGCGAGGGCGCGGTCGTCGGTCAGGGTCACGACGCACCGGAGCGCGGGTCCGTGCCGGCGGAGCCGGTCGAGCGCGAGCCGCGTGAGTTCAACCGACGTGACCTCCTTCGCCCGGATCAGCGCGGCCAGTTCAGCCACCGGGAGGAAGGCCAGGTCGTCGGGGTTTTCAGGGCGCCGAACCGAAGGAAGGACCGGTTTGTAAGCGCCATCCGGAGACGGGGATTGGGGCGGCGACCACGACGCGGGGCGGGGATCGAACCGAAGAGCCGGGGGAGTGGCATTCGGGAAGTGAATCCGGCGAAGGACCGCAAAATGGTCGAGGGACCGTTGGAGCGCGCCCATCATCTGAGTCTGTTCGGCGTCCGAGAACGGGAGGCCGACGGTTCGAAGCGCCCCGGAGACGTCGCTGGCGGTGAGCCGATCCTGCGAAGGCTCCGCAGCGGGTTGGGCTTGGGCTCGGGTTTGGGTGGCGGATGGGAGACCGCCGGAGAAGAGGGTGGCGAGCCCGACCAGGAGTGGGAGCACGGCAGAAGCCGAGGCCGAGGCCGGGTGGCGATTTTGAGGGCGGGTCGTCATCGGGATGGGGCGGGTGGCGTTTGGCCGGAGGACTGGTCGGTGGAGGGTTCGCCGAGGGACTCGTAAAGCCGGGCCAGGCGCCGGGCGTGCTCGTCGTACGCCGATTCGAAGAGAGCGGTGGCGCGTTCCTTCCCGACGACGGCGCTGGCGGACAAGACCTTGGGCGGATGTCCCGCGGCGGTCAGTCGTTCGGCGATCTCGGCTTTCAGGCAGTTGACGAGCAGGCAACCGCCCACCGTCGAGCCGGGCGCGACCGGGGTGTCGAGACCGGTCACCCGGACCATGGCGTCCCCGACAGGCGCGCCGGTGTCGAGGACGAGGTCGGCGAAGTCCTGGAGTTTCTTTCCATCGGGTCGCTGGCTGGTGCTGGCGACCGAATGTTCGCGCGAAATGATGGCGACGACCCTGACGCCTCGTTGGCGGAAGCCCTCGGCCATCTCGATGGGAACCACATTGCAGCCGCTGGACGAGATCACGAGGGCGGAGTCGGAGGGTTGGAGGTCGAAGTTGCGGAGAATCCGGGCGGCGAGGCCGGGGACATTCTCCAGGAACATCGCCTGGCGTTGGCCGTTGGCGCCCACGACGAGGTTGTGGAAGCTCAGGGAGAGTTCGACGATCGGATTGAATCCCGGGAACGAGCCGTACCGGGGCCACATTTCCTCGACCAGTATCCGGCTATGCCCCGAACCGAACAGGTGAACCATGCGGCCCGCGAGAATCGTGGACGCGAACCAGTCGGCCGCCTGATGGATGGATTCGAGTTGGGCGGTGACTGTGGAGACCAGGTCGCGGCATCGATCGAGGTAGGTGAGGCTCGGGCTTGGTGGCACGCGCCGAGACTAGGGAAGTCTCCGGCCGGTAGGAAGCCGTGACGAATCGTGCGCTGGGGAGGCTTCGGAAGCCTTTGGGAGTCATGGTGTACGCCGGGCTGGGCTCCGCACGGCCAAGCTTTGCTGCCCTTGGCGGGATCGACCGCGTGAATACGTCCCGCTGGGGGGGAGTCCATTGGGCAGCGAGCAAACCCGGGATAAATCAAGAATTCGGGGATTGCCTGGCCGGAGAAAAGGACTACAACCGTAGGGAATCTATGAAAAACCCGTTGAAACGATCCGTTGTTTGCTGGCTGGCGGCAATGGCGGTGCTGGCGGGCGGGTGTGCCGAACCGAAGGGCACGAGCGCCGAAGCGGCGTCTCCGGCGCCGGACGGTGTGGGGGTGGCGGCAACCGCGGCGGGTGATCCTGCATCGCAAGCAGGCAGCTCCACCAACGCTTCGGTCACCGCGGGTGCCAACGGCACGGCGGTCGCGGACCCGGCTCCCGCGCCCACCCTGAGGTCGGGACGGGCGCCGAGGCAGTTCCCGGAGCCGGTAACGCGGGTCATCGAACTGGTCGAAGCCGGCGCCGGTGAGGAGGTGGTGCGGGCCTATGTCGCGAATTCCGCGACTCCGTACGAGCTCACATTGGAAGACATTCTCTATCTCAGGGACATTGGGATTCCGGACGGCGTCGTGGCGGGGATGATGCGTCGCGGCTCGGAACTGCGCGACCAGCAGGCCGAGGTCGAGCTGTTGCAGACGAACCTCGTGGCCGCGGTGGAGGAGATCAAGGCGGCTGTGGCCGGCCGGGATGGGAACGGGTCGGTGGAACCCGGGCAGCCGGGCGACGTGACCGAGGGGGCCTCGCAAGAGCTGGCGGGACCGGCGCCGCTTCCGCAGCCCTCGGCGTCGGTGCCGGCGGATGCCCCAGCCGAGGTCCAGCCGTTCTACGAAAATCTTTCCCCGTATGGATCCTGGTACCAGGTGCCCAGCTACGGCTGGGTCTGGCAGCCGGCCGTGGTGACCGTGAACAGCGGATGGATGCCTTACTCCCAGGGCGGACGCTGGGTCTGGTCGGATTGGGGTTGGTACTGGTCTTCGGAGTACTCCTGGGGCTGGGCGCCCTTTCATTACGGGCGCTGGGCGACGTACCCGGGGCTTGGGTGGTGCTGGGTTCCGGGAACCGTCTGGGGCCCGAGTTGGGTCACCTGGCGGAACCATGGTTCCTACGTGGGTTGGGCCCCGTTGCCGCCCGCGTGCGGTTGGGTTTCCGGCGTGGGCCTGACCTGGTACGGAAGTTCCGTGTCGGTCGGGTTCGGGTTCGGACTCGCACCGAGCTGCTACACCTTCGTGTCCTACGGCAATTTCTGTCGGCGCAATGTCGCACACCATGCGATCCGGCCGAGCCACGCGGAGACCGTCTACAACAACTCGACCGTGGTGAACAACGTGATCAACGGGAACAACAACACCATCATCAACGAAGGTGTGGGCTACCAAACGGTCGCCACCAAATCCCGTGCGGAGATTCCCAAGGCCCGGATCGAACCGCTCCCGGATTCCGTGGATCGAACCGTTCGTGTCGATCGCATGGAACGATCCAAGGACGGTCTGGTCCTTTACCGTCCAACCCCCGTGTCCGAATCGGGCGGACGACCGACCGCACTCCGCGCGGAAGCGCGCCCCAGTCCGTCCGCGAGCGCGGCTTCCGCCGCCTCCGCGGCGCCCTCCCGCAACCTCTCGAGCATCCCCTCCCGGCCTGGCTACGATTCGCGGTTCGGTGCCACCCCCTCCGCGAAGCCGGTCGAGTCGCGCGGATCGGGCCGCACGCAGCCGTACGGATCGGTGAACTATCCCAATGCCGCATCGAGCCGACCCTCGGCCTTGCCGGCTTCCCGCGCTCCGTCCGTGACCCGGTCGCCGGCGCCGACGCGGTACGGATCGACCATTCCCAAGGCGACGGAAAGCCGGGGCACGCCGGCGCCGTCCCGCCAGGCGCCGTCGTCGTACTCGGCCGGGACTGTGACCGCCCCGTCGTCACCTGGAACCGTTCTTGGTCCGACCCGCCAGACCACGCCGGTCCCGTTGGCGGATCCGACACGATACCTGCCGCGATCGGCGACACCCGCGCCGCGCGGCGCGTCCCCAAGCCCGGCCACCAAGCCCGGGTCGGAGAGCCGCGGCGGCGTGTACGCGCCGACGGCCCCGGTGGCGCCGACGGCGCCGACCTACTCAAGGCAGCAATCGATTCCTCGAATGTCGGCGCCCCAGGCGTCGGCGGCTCCCAAGGTGAACTACTCGCGCCCATCGATCCCCAACAACTACAACTACGCGCCGGCACCGTCGCGAGCCCCCATGGCGGCACCGTCGCGGGTTCCCTACTCCGCGCCGATGCCAGCCTCGCGGCCCTCCTTTTCGGCGCCATCGCCGAGCTTCGGCGCGCCCAGCAGCGCAAGGCCGTCGTACTCGGCGCCGGCGCCGGCGATGCGCGCGCCGGTTGCTCCAAGTGCTCCGCGGTCGAGCGTCGGGTCGTCCGCGCCGGCAACTTCCCGGCCGAGCGCGGTGGGTCGATCCTCCGGGGGGAGGAGCCAGCCGAATTAGATGGAATCGGAGTGGGTCGGGTGCGGAAGGGTCGGAACCCGGCTTGAATGGGCAGGGCGATCGATTTCAATCAGGCCATGCGCGAATCTCGACGGATGGGGCGGATCATCAGCCGGTGGCGTTTCTGGTGGTTGGGATGGATGCTGGCCGGCGTGATGATGTCCGCGGGGGCGGCGATGCGGGTGTTGTACGAGACCCGCTTCGAGAAATCGGAAGGGTACGACGAGGAACTGACCCTGATCGGCCAGGGGGGATGGGTTGGCTTTGGGTCCGGGGGCAACGGTCTCGTCAGCGATTTTTTTCCCGGGGAAGGCCAGAACGCCTTCATCGGATTCGTGGCACCGACGAACAACGGCGACTTTCTGAATGTCTGGCGGCCGGTGAACTACACTCCGGGGCCCACGAATCCTCCCAGGGTTCA
>JBFWOK010000140.1:0-19279 GCA_050250555.1 Limisphaerales bacterium | reverse complement strand
GATTGAAGTCGCGGGGGTAGGCGAAGAAATTGTCCGAGTTCGTGTTGGCGACGCCGAGGGCGCCTTCGAAGCCGGGATCGTTGACGGTGGTGAAGGGGCCGAGCTTGAGCTTGAAGCTGGACTTGGTCGGGTAGATCTCGTGTCGGTTGGTGAAGCCGGGGCCCTGGTACCACCACGGACCCGACACAATGTCGTTGTGCCCGTCCCGATCGAAGTCCGCGAAACTGGCGCCTTCACACCAGAACTGATCGGAGAGTTGTTGCCGTTGGAAATCCAGGAGGACCGGGTCGGCGGCTTGAACGGCGTGCGCGACGGCGAGCAGGGCGACAAGGGTGAGGGCTTTCATGCGAGGCGGATTGCGTCAGTGGACTGAACGGCTTGGGCTTGGGGGTTGGGTAAGGAGAACTTCCGTGGCGCCGGAGAAGCAACCCCGAAACGGAACGATCCTGCCCAACCCGGCGGCGTCGATCGATCGCGCCGATGGGGGACCGGAACGTCCAACCGCCTTTTGACGGGCCCCGGCGACGGGGGCGAGGCGAGGGCGCGTTCGACGGACAGCGACGTCGATGGAGCCCCCCCGCCAGACCAAGCCTGCGGGGAGCCGGAGCGGGTGGCGGGTGCGACCCGTGTTGTCAATACTCGGGGTTCCTCGATGGTTCCGGTGGGTCATCGGCCCAGCCGATTCACGCCTGGGGCATGGGTCGCTCCTAGCGGAGCTTAAGATCCTCAATATTCCGCACGCCTATAGACAGGTCGGCCCTACGGGCCTTTGGAGGCGTACGGTTCCCTTGAACGGGCCTGCCCGTGGGGAATCGTGCCTGAAGCCCCGTCAGGGGCGACCCGTCGATAGCCGGCCGATGCCCAAGTTTCCCCCAAGCTCCGTAGGAGCGGCCCGTTCCGACGGCGTCTCACGTTGATATCCGGTGATCTCGACCCATCCACTGGAATCATCGAGGAACCATACTCGGGACCGACCGCTTGGGGGGCTCACATCCTCTGGAACGTGAGCGTTGCTCCGTGGCCGGTGATCGCGATGCGGTCGCCGGGTTGGAATTCGCCGTCGAGCAACTTGAGCGCGAGCGGATCGAGAACCAGTTCCTGGATGGCGCGCTTGAGGGGGCGGGCGCCGAACTGCGGATCGTGACCTTCCCGCGCGAGGAGCTTTCGCGCGGATTCGTCGAGCACGATCTGGAGCTGTTGTTGGGCGAGGCGTTTTTCGAGGCGCTGGAGCTGGATGTCGACGATGCGGGCGAGGTCCTTCTCGCCGAGGCTGTGGAAGAGGATGATGTCGTCGAGGCGGTTCAGGAATTCGGGTCTGAAATGTCCCCGGAGTTCGACCTGGACGAGTTTTTCGAGTTGTTCGTGTTCCGCGGGAGTCGTTCGGCCCGCCGCCGAGAACTCCTGGATCAACGGCGACGCGATGTTGCTGGTCATGATGACGATCGCGTTCTTGAAATCGACGGTTCGGCCCTGGCCGTCGGTGAGTCGGCCGTCGTCGAGGACCTGGAGCAGGACGTTGAAAACGTCGGCATGGGCCTTTTCGATCTCGTCGAAGAGGAGGACGGCGTACGGGCGTCGGCGGACGCTTTCCGTGAGCTGGCCACCTTCCTCGTAGCCGACGTATCCGGGGGGTGCGCCGATGAGGCGCTGGACGGAGAACTTCTCCATGTACTCGGACATGTCGATGCGGACCATGGCCTGCTCGTCGTCGAAGAGGAATTCGGCGAGGGCGCGGGCCAGTTCGGTTTTTCCGACGCCGGTGGGTCCGAGGAACATGAAGGAGCCGATGGGGCGGTTGGGGTCCTGGAGTCCGGAGCGCGCCCTGCGGACAGCGTTGCTGACGGCGCGGATGGGTTCGGCCTGGCCGATGACGCGCTGGGCAAGGCGGTCCTCCATGTGGACCAGTTTGGCGCGTTCCCCTTCGAGCATGCGGCTGACGGGGATGCCGGTCCACGCGGCGACGACCCTGGCGACGTCCTCCTCGGTGACCTCGGTGCCGAGCAGGCGGGACCCTTCGGGTGCCGCGTTCAGGGTCTTTTCGGCATCGGCGAGCTTCTGCTGCAGGCCGGGAAGGGCGCCGTACTGGATTTCGGAGGCTTTGCCGAGGTCACCGATCCGCTGGGCTTTCTCGAGCTCGAGCTTGGCGCGTTCGATCGCGCTGTGCGCCTGGGAGACGGCATCGAGGGCGGCCTTTTCGTTGTGCCACTGGGCCTTGAGTCGGGACGACTGTTCCTTGAGGTTGGCGAGGTCCTTTTCGAGCTTTCGGAGTCTTTCGCGGGAGGCGTCGTCCTTCTCCTTCTTGAGCGCGGTCTGTTCGATTTCGAGCTGGAGGATCTGACGCTCGAGTTGGTCGATCTCGGTGGGCAGGGAGTCGAGTTCCATCCGGAGGCGGGACGCGGCTTCGTCGATGAGATCGACGGCCTTGTCCGGGAGGAAGCGGTCGCTGATGTAGCGGTGGGAGAGTGTGGCGGCGGCGACGAGGGCGGCGTCCTGGATGCGGATGCCGTGGTGGACCTCGTAGCGTTCCTTCAGTCCGCGGAGGATGGCGATCGTGGCTTCGACGGAGGGTTCGTCGACCTGAACCGGCTGGAAGCGGCGTTCGAGGGCGGGATCCTTTTCGATGTGTTTGCGGTATTCGTCGAGGGTGGTGGCGCCGATGGTGCGCAGTTCGCCGCGGGCGAGCTGGGGTTTGAGCATGTTGGCGGCGTCGGTGGCGCCTTCGGCCTTGCCGGCGCCGACGAGCGTGTGGAGTTCGTCGATGAAGAGGATGATCCGGCCCTGGCTGGAGGTGATCTCCTTGAGGAACGCCTTGAGGCGGTCCTCGAATTCACCGCGGTACTTGGCGCCGGCGATCATGGCACCGAGGTCCATGGCGATCAGAAGCTTGCCCTTGAGGGATTCCGGGACGTCGCCGGCGACGATGCGCCGGGCGAGGCCCTCGGCGATCGCGGTCTTCCCGACGCCGGGTTCGCCGATGAGGACGGGGTTGTTTTTGGTGCGCCGGGTGAGGACCTGCATCACGCGCCGGATCTCGTCGTCGCGGCCGATGACGGGATCGATCTTGCCCTGGCGCGCGAGCGCGGTGAGGTCGCGCCCGTATTTTTCGAGGGTCTGGAATTTGTCCTCGGGATTCGGGTCGGTGACGCGCTGATTTCCGCGGATCTGCGCGAGCGCGGTGAGGAGGGTGTCGTGTTTGAGGTGGTGCTTCTGGAGGATGGCCTTGAGGGCGGGGCCGCCTTCCTTGAGGAGGGCGAGGAGGAGGTGTTCGGTGGAGACGAATTCGTCGTGGAGCTTCTTGGATTCGGACTCGGAAGCGTCGAGGGCGCGTTTGAGGGTTGGGCTGGGGAAGAGGTCGGACGAGCTGATGCCGGAGACCTTGGGGCGACCGGACAGTTCGCGTTGGAGGTCGTGGACGAGGGCGGGAGGGTTGACGCCGACCTTTTGGAGCAGGGGAAGCACGAGTCCATCGGCTTCCGTGACCAGCGCCAGGGCGAGATGGAGTGTGTCGAGTTCCTGGTTGGAATTCTGGTAGGCGAGGTTCTGGGCCGCCTGGAGGGCCGCCTGCGCCTTGGTCGTGAAACGCTCTAAATTCATGGAGATGAGGTATCGCGGGCACCGAATCCGTCAAGTCTTCGGGGGCCGACTGTTCCGTTGGGATCCTCCGACCGCGATTTGGGATCGCGAAGCCGGGGCTTGCCTGGCGAGCCCGTCTGTAAAGACTCCCCGGATGCACTCCCTTCGCGTCACGGTCCTGGGCTTCCTTCTGGCGTCCTCTCTCGTTCGAGCCGCGGATGACTATGAGTTGGGACCCGAATCGAGGGCCCGGGCCGCGGGAGTTCCGGAGGGCAAGGTTTCGGATTTCAAGTTCAGCGAATCGAAGGTCTTCCCCGAAACCGAGCGGGACGGATGGATCTACGTTCCCGCCCAGTACGACGGGTCGAAGCCGGCCGCGCTGATGGTTTTTCAAGATGGCCACGCGTATGTCGGGACCGGGGAAGGCGCTCAAATGCGGGTGCCGATCGTCTTCGATAATCTGATCGCGAAGGGGGACATGCCGGTGACGATCGCGGTGTTCGTGAATCCCGGGCATCGGGGCGGGGGCGGTCCCGCGCGGGACGGTTGGGGAAACCGCAGCAACCGGAGCTTCGAATACGATTCGCTGGGCGACGCCTACGCGCGCTTCCTGCTCGATGAACTCCTTCCGTTCGTGTCGGCGAAGTTCCAGGTGAAGTTCAGCGACGATCCCGCCATGCGCGCGATCAGTGGGATGAGCAGCGGCGGGATCTGCGCGTGGACCGTCGCGTGGGAGCGTCCGGGTTCCTTCGGCAGGGTCCTGAGCCAGATCGGAAGCTTCACCAACATCCGCGGAGGGCACGTGTATCCCGCGCTGATCCGCAAAACCGAGCGGAAGCCGATCCGGGTTTTTCTCCAGGACGGGGCGAACGACCTGAACAATCTCCACGGCAACTGGCCGCTCGCGAACCAGGAAATGGCCAGCGCCATGGCCTTCGCCGGGTACGATTACCGGTTCGAATTCGGGACCGGCGCCCACAACGGCAAGCATGGTGGCGCCATCCTGCCGGAATCGCTCCGCTGGCTCTGGCGCCCTTCGCTGGCGGCCCTTCCCAAGCCCCTGACCCGCGACAACCTGCGGGGCGACGAGGCGTTGTCCAAGGTGCTTCCCGACGGGGGGCAGCCCGGCGACTGGGAACTCGTGGGGAGCGGCTACGGATTCACCGACGCGGCCTGCGCGGATGCCGAGGGCAATTTCTATTTCTCGGACCTGCCCAAAGGGTTGCTCTATCGGTCCCCGGCTGGGGGCGGCGAACCCGAACCGTGGCTGAAGGACGGTCCGAAGATCAGCGGGATGAAGTTCGGGGCGGACGGGATGCTTTACGCCTGCGTCCAGGGGGAGGGGACGAACAACGTGAAGCGCATCGTGGCGATCGATCCGACGACCAAGAAGGTGGAGACGGTGGCGACGTCGGTTCAGCCGAACGACCTGGCCGTCGCGAACAACGGGTTCCTCTATTTCACGGACACCGGCGCGGGCGCGGTGGTCCGTGTGCCGCTTTCGGCGCGGTCGATGTCGCGTCCTCCGGTGGCGGCCGGCGGGATCAACAAGCCGAATGGGATCACCCTGAGCCCCGACCAGCGGCAGTTGTGGGTCAGTGAGTACGGCGGGACCAACGTCTGGAATTTCCTCATCGCCGCCGACGGATCGTTGGCGGGCGGCGAACGGCTCGCGGAATTGCGCGCGCCCGCGGGCAAGGCGGACAGCGGCGGGGACGGATCGATCACGGACTCGGCGGGGCGGATCTATGTGACGTCGCACCTGGGGCTTCAGATGTTCGATTCCGGCGGCCGGATGGGCGGGGTGATTTCGAGGCCGCAGGAGAAAGGGACCGTGAGTTGCGCGTTCGCGGGCACCGGCCATGCGTGGCTTTACGTTTGCAGCAGCGACAAGGTCTATCGTCGGAAGACCCTCACGAGCGGCGTGAAGTGAAAGAAATCGGGCCCCGGGGATCCTGGCTGTCCAGTAGGTCAGTCGTGAAGGCACACCCATGGACGCGAAAGTTGCAAGGGTCCACAACTTGCTCTCGTCGCGGTGATTCCAGATTGGTGTCCATTTGCATTCTCGCTTCCTCGCGGTTGGCCCGAATAGTTGCTTCTTAACAACGAAGGGACGGGACTGTTGTCATCCGGCCGGGCCTGTCTCCCTGGACACCGACGAAGGCGTTCGGCGACCTTGCGTGCGGTGTTCCTTCTTGCCATACAGCCCCTGTGAAACGCACAGGCAAGCGAGAGTTTAGCGTGATCGTCGAGCGGGATGAGGCTGGAATGTACGTAGCGAGCGTTCCCTCGTTGCCCGGCTGCCACACGCAGGCCAAATCCCTGGACAAACTGCAGGAGCGTATTCGGGAGGCCATTGCCCTCTGTCTTGAAGTGGACGGAGGCGTTCCGGATTCGCCGGAATTCGTGGGTGTGCGGAGAATTCGATTCTAAGGAACCGCCGCCCGGGCCGTTGTCCTGTTGAAGGCCCACGCGGGCCGAGGCATGGACGAACCGCAGACTCAGGCGGAATGGATTGGGGCCGTTCTGGAACGGCATGGCGCGGCCCTGACCCGATACGCGGCCAGCATCACGGGGGACGAGGATTCGGCCCGGGATGTGGTCCAGGACACGTTCGTCCGGCTCTGTGCCACGACGCCGGAGCACCTCGATGGTCGCCTCGTGCCCTGGCTCTTCACCGTGTGCCGCAACCGCGCTCTCGACGTGCAACGCAAATCCCACCGCCTCGTTCCGTTCGCCGACGATTCCGATTCCCTGACGCCCGACGACGGTCCCAATCCGGCGATGGCCTTGGAACATCGCGAGACGGCGGGCCTCGCCCTGGACCTTCTCGAAACGCTGACACCCCAACAGCGCGAGGTGGTCCGGCTCAAATTCCAGGCGGGCCTGAGCTATCAGCAGATCGCCGAGGTCACCCGTCTGACCGCCACCAACGTTGGGTTCATCCTCCACACGGCGATCAAGACCTTGAGGCGGCGCCTGCAGCAGAGCCTGTGAACCTTTCCAACCCTTCGAATCATTCCACGCCATGAATCACGATCCCGAAGATCCCAGGCTGACGGCCTACGCGTTGGGTGAACTTCCGGCACACGAGGCCGAGGAGGTGGAAGCCCTGCTGGCTGAGTCCCCCGAGGCGTTGCAGGAAGTGGAGGAAATCCGAGGCTTCGCCGGGGTGCTGGCCGAAGTGTTCGAACGGGAGGCGGCGTCGAAACCGGCGCCGGACGTCGACCTCGGGGTCGTGCACGCTGATGCGGTGGCAACCGCTTCGCAGCAGTCCGGGGATGCGGGGGAAGCGGTTCCGTCCAGCGAAGGCGAGGACGACGGGCGCCTGGTGCCCCTGCCGGTGCGGCCATGGCGATGGGGACATGGGTTGGGAGTGGGCCTCGGTTTGGCCGCCGCGGTGAGTCTCCTGACGTTGCCGTGGTGGCTTCCTACGCGCGCGCCGCGGGAGTCCGTGAAGCAGATGGCCGCCCGTGGGAGCGATCCCGGGTCCGATTCTTCGTCGAGCACGACTTCCGCCGTCGCCACGGCGGTGCTCCCAGTAGCGTCCACCGGTGCTGAACCGGAGCCATCGACCACGGATCCGGTGCCGTTGCCCGCGTCCCCCATCCGCAACGATTCGCTGAACACTCCGGCGCCGGAAATGAGTGCTCAACTGATGAGGCGCTACGGACTGACCGCGACGGGAGCGGCGACCGAGGAAAGCCGTGACGAATCGAGATCCGGGAATACCCCAACCCCTCCGGAATCCCGGAAGCGCTTCGCGCTGCTTCCCACGGACGCGGCCGCGCTCACACCTTCGGAACCTTCGGTGGAGTCACCTCAGCCCGCGGCGCGCGCCCAGACGTTCACGATGAGTCCGGAACTGATGCGGCGATATGGGCTTACTCCTTCGCCGTCGACGGCACCCGTGCCGGCCCCGGCGCCTTCGAGTGAGTCGGGATCGGCGCGAGGCTCCGTTTCGACGGGGCTGGCTCCGTCGATGCGATCCCGATCCGCCCTCCGGGCGGAGGAAGCGCCATCTTCGCGACTCCCGACGTCGAGGTACGGCCTGGCGTCGTCGGAGAGTCTGGTCCCTGACGCGTACCGCCGGGTCCGTCCTCTTCACCTCACGGTGGCGGGACTGGAACTGGAGGCCCCGAGCGGTGGCGGGAACAACCCGGGGTATGTCGACGCCGGCGACAACGCCTTCGAGTCGCCGTTGAGCCAGCCGTTGTCGACGTTCGGGTTGGATGTCGATACCGGGTCGTACGCCAATGTTCGGCGGTTTCTGAACGCGGGGACCTTCCCGCCGCGGGCCGCGGTGCGGATCGAGGAGATGATCAACTACTTCCCGTACGGCCACGCCGAGCCGGAGGGTGACGAGGTGTTCGGTGTGCGCGCGGAAGTCGCGATGTGCCCGTGGGAGCCGAGGCATCGGCTGGTGCGGATCGCCCTCAAGGCGCGGGCGGTGACGGGCGAGCCGCCGGTGGCGAACCTGGTGTTCCTGGTCGACGTGTCCGGGTCGATGCAACCGGGGGAAAGGCTACCGTTGCTCAAGCAGGCGCTTCGGGCGCTGGCGAAGCGATTGGCGCCGTCGGACCGGGTGGCGATCGTGACTTACGCCAGCAGCGCGGGCGTCCATCTCGAAAGCACTTCGGCCGAGGAGAAGGACAGGATCCTGGAGGCCATCGATTCCCTGGCTTCGGGTGGGTCGACGAATGGCGAAGGGGGTATCCGGCAGGCGTACGAGGTGGCCCGGCGCCATTTCATCCCGGGCGGGGTGAACCGTGTCCTGCTGTGCACCGACGGTGATTTCAATGTGGGGATGAGCGATCAGAACGACCTGGTGCGGCTGATCGAGAGCGAGGCGAAGTCGGGGGTCTTCCTGACGACGCTGGGCGTGGGGACTGACAACTTCAAAGACGCGCTGATGCGGCGGTTGGCGGACAAGGGCAACGGTTCCTACCACTACCTGGATTCCCAGGAGGAGGCCCAGCGCGTGCTGCTCGAACAGAAGGACGCGACCTTCGTGACCGTGGCGCGCGACGCCAAGGCGCAGGTTGAGTTCAATCCCGGGAACGTGGCGGCGTGGCGGCTGATCGGGTACGAGAAGCGCCTGATGCCCGCACAGGATTTCAACGATGACACGAAGGACGCGGGCGAAGTGGGGGCTGGCCAGACGGTGACCGTGCTCTACGAGATCGTTCCCGTGGGGGTGCGCGCGCCCGGTTCCGTGGATCCCCTGAAATACCAGCCGGTCGTGGCGGAGCCCACGCCGAAGCGCGTGTTCGCGCGCTCCTCGGAGTTGCTGACGCTGAAGCTGCGGTATCAGCGTCCCGAAGGTTCCCGAAGCGTGTTGAAGGAGATCGCCGTGGAGGATCGGGAACGCGAGCCGGACGCGGACTTCAAGTTCGCCGCGGCGGTGGCGGCCTTCGGCATGGCGCTTCGCGATCCTTCCTGGAATGGAGGCCGCGGATTCGACACCGCCTTGACCCTTGCCCAATCGGGGCTTGGCGCCGACCCGGGCGGTTGGCGGGCGGAGTTCCTGACCCTGGTGCGCAAGGCGCGGGGAATCCGGCGCTAGACGAGCCGAAGTCCGTGGGGAACGAAGACGGAAAAATCGTCGTGATTGTTTGTGGCCAGCGAGATCAACGCCTTGCCGGATTGGTACCGAGCCGTCATCTGATCCGCCTCGGAAGATCTATCGACCAGGCAGCGGATCAGGGGGTTCGCAGCGAGGCAGATCTCTTGTTCCTCCAGCGTTTCCGGTCAGCGCGCACGTCCGCGAGGAATGCGCGAGCGGTTCGAGGTTCAAGCCCTTTGCCGGAGGCATGGAGTTCCTGAAGCATCCGAATCGGATCCGGTATCTTGCCGATCGAACTGTTCTCAGCTTGGGCGATCGCGCGGCGAACGACTTCGGCCTGGGAGACTTGCCAGAGCAAGGCCAGTCGTTTCAGGCGCCCAGCGGTGGCCTGGTCCAAAGCGAACGACCTCCGATGCGTCATGGTCTGCATACCGTCGTGCATACCATCCCATTGAGGACGAGGCCAATCCGTCCGGTTCCTCGATCGTTCCGGTGGGTCATCGGCCCAACCGATTCAGGTCTGGGGCTTGGGTCGCTCCAAGCGGAGCTTAAGATTCTTACTAGGCCGCACGTCTATAAACAGGCCGGCCCTACGGGCCTTGGGGGGGGCGAACGGTTTCCTTGAACGGGCCTGCCCGTGGAGAATCGTGGCTGAAGCCCCGTCAGGGGCGACCCGTCTCTAGCAGGCCGATACCCAAATCTCCCCCAAGCTCCGTAGGAGCTGCCCGTTCCGACCGGGGGGGCGTGCGTCCAAACAAACAGGGTTTTTTCGGGGAGCGAACCGGCGGGGGAGCATTTCTCGTTTTGCTTTGGTCCCCGCGGTTTTTACCCTTCGCGCGTGACCACTGAGACCTTCAAGGCCGAGATCACGGAGGCGCTGAAGACCTACGACAACTTTGTGGTCTGTCTGGAGAAGACGCCGGCCGATCTCGAGAAGGCTCTGAAATCGCTGGTGGAAAAGGCGATTCGCGCCTTCGAAAGCCGCGCGCCGGGCCTCCGCCATGGGATCGCCCTCGACCGCCAGGTGACTGTGATCCTCAGCCAGACGGACGCCGCGCGACCGTTGTGCGGGATCTATTTCAACCTTTCGAGCCCCTACCATCGCCAGAAGCCCACCAAGGTCCCGACGAGCGGCGAAGAGGCGTAGTCGACTGGTTGGGCCCGGGTTGAGTCGGGTCGGGTGAAGTGGAGTCGGGCGCGCTCGGCCGGTCAATGGATGCGGACCTCGTCGTCGACCTGAAGGATGCCCTCGACGATGTCGGCCGCGATGAAGCCGTTGCGCTCGGGGCCCGTGAGCCGAAGTTGGCCGACCCGCTGATTTCCCCGATACACGTGGACGAGCGACTGGAGGGGCGGAGCGCCGCCGAGGGTGTAGTCCACGACGACGAACTGGAGTCCCGCGTTGATGTTGTGGACTCGACCGCTGGTGGGGAGGAGCAGGGGTTCGGGTTCGGCGTTCTCGGATTTCGTGGTGGGGTCCGCGGGTTGGGGTTCGGCGACCAGATTGCCGCCTTTGCTGGGGATCGCCTGGACCGCGGGGCGGTCCGGGGTCGGGGTGTCCTTGGAAGCGCAACCGGGGAGGGAGAGGGAGATCGCGGAGGCGGCGGCGATCGCGAGGGCGGTCCGGAGACGGGGCGCGAGCCGGGGCGCGAGCGCGGGCGCGGGCGCGGGCGGCGGCGGGGGTGGGAGTGGTGGATTCGGGTTCATGACGAAGTCGGTCCTTCGGCGACGGTGGACTGGGGAGATTCGGGGGGCGCGGGTTCGCGGAACTGAAGGTCGTGAAGGCGGCGGTAGAGACCTCCCCGGGCGAGGAGTTCCTCATGGCGGCCCTGATCGAGGATGCGTCCCTGGTCCATGACCACGATGAGGTCGGCCCGTTGGATGGTGGAAAGGCGGTGGGCGATGCAGAGGCTGGTTCGGCCCTTCATGAGGGTTTCCAGGGCGGACTGAACATAACGTTCGCTCTCGGTGTCGAGGGCGCTGGTGGCCTCGTCGAGGATCAGGATGGGGGCGTCGCGCAGGAGGGCCCTGGCGATGGCGAGGCGCTGGCGTTGTCCGCCGGAGAGGGCGGAACCTCGTTCGCCGATGACGGTGTCGTATCCGTCGGGCTTCTGGAGGATGAAATCCTGGGCGAAGGCGTGGCGCGCGGCGGCCTCGATGTCCGGTTGCGCCGCGCCGGGGCGGCCGAGTTCGAGATTGCGGCGGATGGTGTCGTGGAAGAGGTGGACGTCCTGACCGACGACGGCGATCTGATTTCGGAGGTCGGCCTGGGAGGCTTCGCGGAGGTCGGTTTCGCCGATGCGAATGCGACCCTGGTCGGGGTCGTGGAAGCGGAGGAGGAGATTCGCGAGGGTGGATTTGCCGGCGCCACTGGGACCCACCAGGGCGACCATCTTTCCGGCGGGGATGACGAGGTTGATGCCACGGAGCGCGGGTTTCCCGTCGTAGGCGAACTCGAGGTTTTCGAAGTGGATGTCGGCGCCGGCGGCCTGGATGGGCTTTGGCGAGGGGGGATCCCGAAGATCGGGCTGGGTGTCGAGGATTTCGAAGACCCGCCGGCTGGCGGCCCGCGCCTGGATGAGGAGGTTCTGGAGTTTGATGAGGGACCGGATGCGCTGGTAGAGGAGGACGATGGTGAAGACGAAGGTGAGGAACGTGGAGGCGGACGTTCCGCCGGTGGCCCGCGTCGCGACGAAGCCGAGGAGGACCGCGAGGCCGACGGCTCCGCCGAACTCGATGAGCGGACCGGGCAGTTCGCTGGCGCGGGTGGCGCGCATCCAGCGGTCGTTGTAGCCGGCGACCTTCCGGTCGAAGCGCTCCACCATGACGGGTTCGAGATTGCAGGCTTTGACGAGCCAGACTCCGGAGAGTGTGTCGTGGGTGACCTGGCTCACCTCCGCCGCGTCGCTCTGGAGCTTTTCCATCGCCTTGCGCAGCTTGCGCGCGAAGACGACGACTGGAACCACGCAGACGGGAAACACGATGAGGGCGGCGAGGGTGAGGCTTCGGAATTCGAACAGCAGGTAGGCGACGAAAGCGACGAGGGCAACTGGATCCTTGATGAGCGAGACGAAGGACGTGGCCAGCGCGCTGTGCAGGGCGGCGACGTCGTTGTTGAGCCGGGACATGAGTTCACCCGTGCCGAATTTCTGAAGGACCCGCATCGGGAGGCGCAGCAGGTGATCGAGCAGGCGCGAACGGAAGTCGGCCAGGGTGTGGACGGCGACCCAGTTCAGCAGGTAGGCGTTCAGATAGCCCACGGCGCCGCGGACGAAGACCACAAGGGGGAGAAGCGAAACCACCAGCGCGATCAGGCCGACCGAAGGCCCGCGGCCTCCGGTGCCGATGCCGGGGAGGACCCGCTGATTCAGGGCGTCGGCGAGCGAAGGAAAGTACGATCGAAGCGCTTCGACGCGGGCGCTCAGTTCGGCGTGGCCGGATTCCGGGAAGATCAGGGCGAACACCAGCGAGATGACGGCGGGGACGGCGGCTTCGAGGATTCCCGCAGCGAGGCCGAAAAAGATGCCGATGGCGAGGCGGCCGCGATAGGGACGCGTCAGGGCCCAGAGGCGATGGATGAAACCCAACATTCGGCGCTTTCGCTGGGGACTATGGGAAGCGGCTTTGCTTCTCGGCGAGGCATTTTAGGGATCGCCGCGGACGGACCGGCGTGGGCCGTCGATCGGGCCGCGCGTGGTTTCCGACTCGCGAAGCGACCGGCTCAGGGCTTCGCGGGCGCGCCGATGCGGTAGAGATTCTCCTCGGACCGTATGAAGAGCGCGCCGTCGGTGACGGCGTAGGACGCGAGGGTGCGTTCGCCGAGCGGGTTCTCGGCGAGTTTCCGGAATTCCTTGCCGGGGGCGACGACGACGCCGACGCCCTGTTCGTCGAGGAGATAGATTCGGCCGTCGGCGAAAACCGGTGACGCGGAGCTCTGGCCGCAGGCGCGTTCCTGGTAGTGCGCCGTGCCCGATTTCGCGTCGACACAACTGAGGACGCCGTTGTCGGCGAGCAGGTAGAGTTCGTCGCCGAGGATCAGGAACGAAGGGGTGTTGGGGGCGCCGCGGCGAAGGGTCCAGGCGATGTGCGAGTCGGTGACGTCACCGCTTCCGTCGCGTCGGACGGCGATCACGGTGGGCGCCTCGTAGCCGGTCGAGATGAACGTCAGGCCCTGATGAAAAACGGGCTTGGCGATCACCGACCAGCCGCCGTAGCGGGCCCGCCAGAGTTCGCGTCCGTCTTCGGGATCGTAGGACGCGACAAAGCCGCTGGCGGGGCTGATGATCTGTCGCCGGCCTTGAAACTCGGTGTAGGACGCCGTGGAGAAGGAGAACGTTCTCGGGAAGGTGGACTTGCGGTCGACCTTCCAGCGGACGGTTCCATCCGCGCTGTTCAGGGCGACGACGAAGGGGTCCGAACCTCCGTCGCAACTGAAGAAGAGGTCCTTGTCGACGAGGATGGGGGTTCCCCCGTTGCCGTGGACCGGGGCGTACTTGAGGGAACTGTTGCGCCAAAGGATCCGGCCTTCGAGGTCGAGCGCGGCGGTGCCCATGTGCCCGAAGTGGACGTAGACCCGTCCGGCGTCCACCAGGGGGGTCGGGCTGGCATGGCTGTTTTTGCGGTGGGGGGCGGGGGCTCCTTCGCTTTCCGTGAAGACGGGGGTTTGCCAGAGGATTCGTCCGGTGACGGCATCCAGGCAGATCGCGGCGAGTTGGAGGTCGTTGGAGTCGGCCGGACCGATGGCCGAAGTCAGGAAAAGGCGTTGCCCGACGAGGACTGGGGAGGACCAACCGTGGCCCGGGACTGGGACCTTCCAGGCGACGTTGCTGGTGGACGACCAATGAACGGGAACCTGTCGGGCGGAACTGTGTCCGTCGCCCGCGGGTCCGCGGAATTGGGGCCAATCGGGGGCGGCGTTGGCGTGGAGCGTGATCCAGGCGGCGGCGAGGGCGAGAGGGATGCCGAGCGAGGAGGTCCCTGGGCGGCGCGTGCGCGTCATGGGATAGAGCCTACGGATCCAGCGGGCGCGGGCCAGTTCAGTGTTTGCCTCCGCCGCTGCCGCAGCGGCACAGGACCTCCAGGGCCTGCATACCCGCCGCGTTCCGGTTGTCGGTTCCGAGTTTCTCGAAGATGTGGCCGAGGTGGACTTTGACGGTCTTTTCGGCCATGCCGAGGATGACACCGATCTCGCTGTTGGATTTTCCCTGGGCGACCCACAGAAGGACCTCGGCTTCGCGCCGGGTGAGTGGGAGATGGGTTTCGAGCGGCGCGGCGGTGGAGAAATCGGGCTGGAACGCGACCTTCTCGCGAAGCGCCTGCTCTTTTTCGCCGTGTCGGACGAGGCGGCTGCGAACCGCCGCGAGCACCTCGTCGACGGTGGCCGGTTTGGTGAGGTAATCGTCGGCGCCGAGGTCCATGCCGATGCGCTGGTCCTTTCGCTCCCCACGCGCGGTGAGGAAGATGAAGGGGATGGTCGCGGTGGACGAGGTCGTGCGAAGGGCTTCGAGGACGCCGTGACCGTCGAGTTCCGGCATCATGACGTCGCACAGGATGAGATCGGGTGGGTCGCGATGGACGGCGGCGAGGCCGGCGGTTCCGTTGGGGGCCGTGACCGCGCGGAAGCCTTCCATCTCAAGGATGGTCTGAAGGTTTTCCCGGGTCTGATCGTCGTCTTCGATGACGAGAATGGTTTTCATCAGGAGGTGGAACTGGGGCTGGGACTGGGATTGAGATTGGGATTCGGCTGGGAACTCGATTCGGCGGGATGGGTTGGGGAAGTCGGCCGCCAGAGGGGGATTCGGATCGCGAAGGTGGTTCCACGGCCCTCCTTCGACTCGTACGTGAGGGAGCCCTGGTGGAGTTCGGTGCAACGGCGGACGATCACGAGGCCGAGGCCGGATCCCGGCGCCTGGCCGACGTTGCTGCCGCGGTGGAATGCCGAGAAGAGGCGGGCCCGGTCGGCGACAGGGATTCCGAGGCCGCGGTCCTCGACCTCGAAGATCGCGTCGTCGTTGTGGCGGCGAAGGCGGAACGCCACGGGTTGCGCGGGTGGCGAGTATTTCACGGCGTTCGAGAGGAGGTTGGTGAAGATATGGCCGAGAAGCGCTTCGTCGCCGGCGGCTTCGGCGAGGTCCCCGTGGAGATCGAGGTGGATGGGGCACCGCTGGTCGGTCGCGGCGCGGATGTCGTCGGCGACGCGCTGGCAGAAGGCCGGGAGATCGACCGGCGCGGGTAGGAATTCCATGCGTCCGGCGTCGAAGCGGCCGAGGAGCAGGACCTCGTTCATCATGTGGGCCATGTGCCGGACGGACGAGGTGATGGCGCGCAACTGGCGGACGCGCTGATCCGGGGCCAGGCGGTCATGGTAGCGCTGAAGGATTTCGCCGGACGACAGGATGATTTCGAGGGGGGTGCGGAACTCGTGGGAGACGAGCGACACGAAGCTGGTCTTGAGCTGGCTCAGTTCGCGCTCCTTGGCGAGGGCGATCGACGCCTCCATCTCAGCCTGCTTGCGCGCGGTGATGTCGAGGGCGAAGACGATGACGCAACTTCTTCCGCCGATTTCGATGACGTCCGCGGATTCGACGGTCGTCAGGATCACCCCGTCGTTGCGCCGCATGACGGTCTCCTCGTTGCGGAACGAACCGGTGGCGCGAAGGCATTCGAAGAGGCGCTCCCGATGGGCGGGTTCCTGCCAGAGGTTGAGATCCAGCGAGGTTTTCCCGAGGGCTTCCGCCCGGGAATAGCCGTAGGTTCGGACGAATCCCTCGTTGACATCGAGGTAGCGCCCGTCGTCGAGGGACACGATGGCGAGCGCGCCCTGGCAATTGTGGAACGCCTTACTGAACCGCTCCTCGGATTCGCGGAGGCGCGCCTCGCTGGCGCGCAGGTCGTCGACCGCGCGGCGTCGGTCGATGGCGATCGCGATCTGTTCGGCGACGAATCCGAGGACGTCCTTTTCGTCCTGACCGAAGGCCTTGGGATTGTGGTATTCCTGGACGGCGAGGACTCCGAAGGGACGGCCGCGCAACGCCAGCGGCGCGCCGAGCCACAGCGCCGCCTGGGAACCGACGGGAATGCAGTCGCCGCGCTCATAGAGTTCGGCGCAGGCGGTGCGGTCGGCGAGCAGCGGGCGGCCGGTGCGAAGGACGTACTCGGTGAACCCGCGGCCGGGGCGACGGGAGGGGGGCGTGGGGTCCTTTTCGTCGGCGTAATAGGGAAAGCTGATGAGATCCGAGACGGGATCGTAGCTGGCGATGTAGAGGTTCTCCGCGTTCATCAGCTGGCGAATCACCGCGTGGATGCGGCAGTAGAGGGCGGGGAGATCCTCCGCGTTGTTCGCGGCTTCCGAGATCTCGTAGATCGCCTTTCGGATGCGTCCCGCCCGGTGGCGGGCCGTGATGTCGGTCAGGGTGCCGATGACCAGCATCCGGCCTTCGCGCGGCAGGAGCGCCAGATTGATCTCGCAGGGGAAATCGCGTCCCTCGACGTCGCTGTGGACCCACTCGAACCGGTGGGAACCGCCGGCGAGGGTCCGGTGGATGTACTTCGTCGTGCCTTCCCTGGAGAGAACGCCGTCGGGCTGTCGAAGCGGGCTCAGATCGTAGGAACATTTTCCGATGAGATCGGCCCGCGACATGCCGAACAGCGCGGCGGCGGCTTCGTTCGCCTCGACAAACCGGGCGGTCGCGGGATCCAGGACGACGATGCCGTCGGGGCTGTGTTCGAGGATGGCGCGGATGCGCGCCTCGCTTTCGAGGAGCGCCCCCTCGACCCGGCGCTGGTCGGCGACCTTTTCCTCGAGGCGTCGGTTGGCCTGCGTGAGTTCGGTGGTCCTGGACTTGATGCGATCCTCGAGTTGGCGGTTGAGGGCGCGTTGGGCGCCGCCTTCCCGCCAAAGAAGAATGGCCCAGCCGAGGATGGCGAGCGTGACGATGGTGCTGTAGCTCAGGACCCGGGCGGCATCACGGTTGAGCCAACCCGCGGGCGGGCTGACCACGACCACGTCGGCGTCGCTGCGAAGCCGGAGCCTGTAGTCCTTCGAGCCCTCGGGCACGGACGGTTTCCTTTCGACGAACCCCCGGAGCCGGACGGTGGTTCCGGGTTGGACCGTCAGCGCGGGACCGACGGCCGAGGGGATCGCCGCTTCGATGGGTTCGGAATTCTCGTACAACCGCCATCGACGCAGCACCGAACCCTCGGCCTTTTCGGGTTCGAGTTCCTCGCGAAACTCGGCGACCACCTCCACCAAGGTGTGGAGCGGATCGCCTTTGCGGATGTCGACCGCGGTGACGGTCAGAGGCCTGGGGGCGTGCGTGGGACTCGGCGGGACGTCGGTGCGGACCATGGCGTCGACCACGCGGGGCGGCGCCGGTTCGCGCGCGAGGTAGCCGACCACTTCGACCGAATCCCCGGGAACGAGTCTGGGCGGGACGGGCCTGAGGTCCTCGAAGCCGTTGGGGTCGGTCATGGGTGTGTTCCGGAGGAGGCTGGCCCGGACGCCGGCGTCACCTTCCTGGATCACCAATTCGCCGGGGTCGGAATGGATGATCGTCCCGCGGACGACCCGTCGAGCGTCCGCCGGCCAATCCACGTTCGTGGAGATGCCGTGAGGGCCCGGGATCGCCACGACGGGAAGGGTGAACGGATCGGCGGGGGGCGGGTGGAGGATCGTATAGTTCGCGAGATCGGGAACGAAGACCCGGACGGTCAGCAGGTTTCCCTCGGGATCGGCCGACTGGCTGGCGACGGCCTGCACCCGAACCCGGGAATGGACGAACCCGGGTAACGGGTTCCGTCCCTCGATCCAGGGCGAATGGGCGATGAACTCCGTTCCCTCCACGGCGAGGCCGACTTCGAGTCGCTGGTTCTGGACGACCCATCGGCGAACGACCGCGTCGAATTCGATCCAGCGGGAATCGTGACGGCCGGACAGGAGATCCGCGGAGGTCGAGGGGATGGGAGGTGGGACGGGTGCTGTCCCGAGGACCTCGATCGATTCCTCGCCCAGGGCGTTCAACGGCTTGTTGCCGATCGTGCGGCCCGTGATTTCGAGAAGTTGACCGGGGCGGAATCTTGGACGCCGGTTCTTGCCGGGGAAGACGTAGATGCCGCCGGTGGCATCCTGAATGAAGAGTGTGTCCCACTTGGGTTCGAAATAGGTGACGACGCCGGTGATGATCGCGGGCAGGGACTGGCGGGCCTGGGAAGCGTCCAAGGCCAGGACACCCGCGACGGTCACGATGGGGTCGGCGGGGTTGGAAGGGAGCTGAAGTCCGGGATCGGCGGCTTTCGCGGGAGATCCAGGGAATCCGATCAGAAAGCCGAGAATCGCCGAGGTGAGGAGGCGGAATTGGCTGAGGCGAGGGCGAGCCGCGCGGTGGGCCGCGTAAGGGAAGCCCTTGCGTGGCTCGGGTGAGACGAGACGGTTCCGCGCGATCACGCTCGTCGATCTTAGCCCGAATCCGGAAGGAAGGGCACGCAGGGAAATCGAAGGTACGACCAAAGTCCTAAGCCGTCGTGTGAAGCGTTCACAACTGTATGGCGTGGTGTGGTTTGGGTTGGAGCGGAATGGGGAATGGGAAGCTGGTCGGGGCGGCTAGAACGGAAGTCGTATTGGGTGGCGGCCGGGGTAGCTGGTAAACACGAGGCGTGCTAAGCGGAATGCTCTTCAACCACCGGGCTACCGGATTTGTCCGGCCTGAGTCGGATCGGGTGGGTGCTGAGGGGGCGGCGTTCCGCTTTCCGGGCGGCGCATCCCACGGAGGCACCGAGGCACTGAGGGGGATGGAATCCGACGGCCAGTCTCCGTGTCTCCGCGCCTCTGTGAGAGGATTTCGGTTCATGGAGAAGCGTGGGGCGGACTGGACGTCTGGAGGCTCTGGATTTCGGCCGGCCGCTGAGCGGCTGGTTTTGGACGCCAAGGATTGGGGCGGAGACGAGGGTTGGGTGCTTGGTTCACCCAACCCTCGGTTCCGGTGGAACCGGGGGTGGCATTCGTTTTTTTGGCGGGCGGGGTTGCATGGGGAAGAAGGGAGGGTTGTGGGGGAAGGGGGAAGGCGATGACCACCCGGGATGGGTGGCAGCGTTCCGCGCACTCGGGCGGCGGCGGGGGGGGCGGGGCTGGGGGTGGACTCCCTC
>JBFWOK010000139.1:0-19631 GCA_050250555.1 Limisphaerales bacterium | reverse complement strand
TCACCAGCCTGAGGCCTGGCGGAAGTTTCTCGGAGGTCGTCGCGGTTTCGCTCCGGCGCCATGCGATGTACTACCGGGCGGCGTGGCGGCGCAGTTCGAGGGTGACCGTGGTGGGACTCGGGAGCGACGCCGTGACCGATCCCGACGATGGGACGGGAATCCTGTTCGACGCCGGCTCACCCATCGTGTCGTTGGATATCTCCCCCGCCCAGGACATGCTGGCCGTGGCCTACTCCAATCGCGTCGGCCTGTGGGATCTGGATCGGAATATCTGGTCGAGCCATGTCGAAACGGAATCCGGGCCCGCCACGCAGGGACTCTTTTCTCCAGATGGCTTCCGCCTGGCCGTCGTCGACGAATCCGGTCGGGTTGCCCTCTGGAATCCGGCGGAGAGTAAAAAACTGGGCGTCCTGACGAACGCGCCCCCGGGTCCTGGCTCCATGAGGTTCTCCGCGGACGGCCGTTGGCTGGTCAATCCGGGGGGCGATACGACCTGCCAGATCTGGAACGTCGAGGACCGGACGCCGACCGCGCGGCTGCATGACTCGGCTTCGGTCGAACGCGCGGTTTTTTCTCCGGACGGTCGCTGGCTGGCCACGGTGGGTGGCGACACTTCCATCCGGCTTTGGCAAACATCGGATTGGCGGAAGGTCCGGACTTTGAGGGGTCATACGGACCCGGTCACCGCGGTGGATTTCTCACCCGACAGTCACGCCCTGGCGACTGGCGCCCGCAATGGCGAGGTGAAGCTCTGGTCGTTGGACGAGCCCGCGAACGCCTCCGAACGGATCGCATTCCCGGCGGCTCAGGTCGTCAAGTTGGCCTGCGACAACGCCGGCTTCGGTTTGATTCATCTGGCACGCGGGACAAACGGTCTTCCCCGGTTGACCGCCGAGGTTTGGACCATCTCCCCACCCCACCGTGCGTTCACCGTGGACCTGCCCGAGGGCCAACCGAGCAGTGGTGTCGTTCTGCGGGGCGGGCGAGGACTGGTGTTGGGCGGTTTCGATGGCGGCATCCGACTCTTCGGAGCGGAGGGTCGGATCCAATGGGTCGTGAACGATGCCCATGCGGGGGAGGTTTACCTCATGGACGTCTCGTCGGACGGTTCCACGCTGGTGACCAAGGGAATGAGAGGCGGCGGCATTCCGGAAGGTCGAGTCCGGTTCTGGAGACTGCCCCAGTTGGAGCCGATCACCGAGTGGCACCACTTCGCCAATGTGCACGCCATCAAACTCTCGGACGATGGCAGGCTCCTGGCCGGCTTCACGGGAGACGGGGACGTGGGGGTGTGGGAGGTTCCTTCCATGAAAGGGGCGCCGATGTGGCGGGGGTTGGCCACGCTGCAGGAGCCCCGGGACTGCGCCTTCTCACCCGACAAGCGCTGGCTGGCGGCCGTCACCGACGACGGCGATGCCTACCTCTGGAACCTCTCGACGCATCGACGGACCGTGTTCCCACGATCCATGGCCACCTACCATTCTCTTTCGTTTTCACCCGATGGCACGAGGTTGGCCGCCGGCTCGGACGGGGAAAGCAAGCTGTTTGACACCGCCACCGGCCAGACGGTCCTCTCCTTCAGATTGCCCGGCCTCCAGCTGGGATTCACCCAGGACGGCGAACGCCTGCTGGCCGTTCACCGATTGGGGGCATCGGTATTCCACGCGCCGCCTTTTCAGAAACTTCAGTTCGATTGGATGCGCACGCCGCCGACGCAGGATCCCCCTCCCTTCCGAGGCCCCGATCCAGGCTACGAACGGCCTGACAGGCCGAGAGCCGTCGACCCATGAGCGCGCCGAATTGTCGCTTCGAGGCCAAGGCGCACGCGGCCCGACGCCACCCACCGTGATCGCGGGATGCCTTGGTGTGAAGGCCGTGGCTTTGGATCGCAGAAAAACAGACGGACCATGGATCCACGCATCCTCATCGCAGCCGGAAAAACCGACGCGCATCCTCGTTGGGAACGGCGACGTTGTACGCCCCATGCTGCAGGAACGGAGTGGCGTCGAGGGCGGTCCAGGGGCCGTCCACGCTGGGGGCTGATTCGACAGTCCAGACACCTTCCTCGCCGGGCCAGGAAATGAGCGATGCCGACCGGATCACCAACAGCGGCGACGAGCAGGCGTTGGTCGAAGTGCCGGTCTCGATGGCCGTGGCGAGACGCTGCCGGTTGATGGGAACGGAGACGTTGCAGAAGCGGTTGCTCGTGACGCTGGCGCTCTCCGCCACACCCACGACTTCTCCAAACAACGGATCGTCACCGAAAAGCCGAATGGCTTCCGGCATGTCCTCGAACTGATTGTTGGCCAACAAAAGGCCGGCGCCGCTGACGGCCAATCCCACCGGAACGATGCCCGGCGCGCTCCCTTGCACGCGGTTGTTTTTGACAACACTCCCATCCCCTTTGACGAGGGAGACATGGACTTGGTTGTCCCGCAGGCTGTTGCCTGCAATCTCGAGATGTTCGAGCGTGCCGAACTCCGGATAGCTGGCCTGATGGGATGCCTCGATGCCGAAGGCAATGGGAATGTCGGCCGCCGTTCCGGTGTAGGAGTAACCGCTGATCGTGTTGCCGACGATCCGGCCGCCCACGCCTTCCCTGACGACGATGCCCACGGGGGGCGAGCCCGTGTCGATCGGACCCAGCCCAATGATCGTGTTGTTCTCGATCACGAAGTTCAGGCCTCGACTACCGGGGTAGCCGATCAGGAGAATGGACAGAAGGTTATCCGCGAATGTGCAATGGCTCACCCGTACGTTGACCAATCCCTCTAAAGGGGCGGACGCGGTCAGCGCGAAACCATCCTCGTTGTTCCCGGGCGTGCCCTCACGAAAGCCGTAAAACGAGCAGTGCTCCACCGTCGCGCTGCTCCCCCGGAGCAACAACCCCCTCAATTCACCCGGGCCCTCGTAAAGTCCAGCCAACCGCTCGCCCTCGAATACCAATCCCCGCACCGTGACCTCGGACGATCGGATATACAGAATCGGAAAGCTGATTTCTCCCGGCCCGTCGGGCACCGGCAATTCCCCGGTGGCGCGAAGGATGGCTCCGGGCTGTCCGATCAAAGTCAGTCTCTTCGAGATGATTTGAACCTGGCCTGTGTGGATTCCAGGCGCGATGTGGATGGTATCGTCGATGCCAGCGGCATCGACCGCCGCTTGAATGGTCGGGTGATCCGCGGGAACGCGGAGTTGGCCGGCGACGGCCCCGGCGCCCGCGGTCAAACCCAGGAACAGCGTGATGACCTTCCTGACCAGCTTGGATTGAAACAGGGTTTTCATAGATGACTTCTTCGCAACGGGTGGTGATCCAGTTCACCTGTAAATGCGGAATCCCGAAGCGGGAACAATCACCCAACCGCCGAAGCGACTTGCCTGTCCCAATGCCGCCTACCCCCAACAGCGGGCAGGCGGGACCATGGCCGTGGATGATCGTTCTGGCCGAGGTTCGACACATCTGAGATAAGCGACACATCCCTGCCGTGAACAAACCCGGTCCCATTTCCGAAAAACTCCCTTGGTCGTCCCCGCTCCCCCGCCCCGCGGCGGAAACGGCCTTCCTGCTCGCGCCATCATGTGCGGAGCCACCGACTCTGCGCCGCCGGATCGGATGTCCCGGGTTTCGGCGTCAATTCCAGCACACCTTGGCTGTCCCAAACGGCGCGGACACGCACCCATCCACCTTCTGATGAGCGAGTTGACCCGACTTCTCCACGCCACGGCCCACGGCGACTCCTGTGCCGCGGAGCAGCTCTTGCCGCTGGTCTACGACGAATTGCGTCAACTCGCCGCGCGCAGGCTGGGCCAGGAGGCCGGCTATCAGACCCTCTCGCCCACGGCGCTCGTCCACGAAGCCTGGCTCCGACTCGGAGCCGACGAACAACCCACCTGGGACGGCAGGACCCATTTTTTTTGCGCCGCCGCGGAGGCCATGCGGCGCATCCTCGTCGACCGCGCCCGCAGCAAACAGGCACGGCGGCACGGAGGCGGCCAGCAGCGCGTCGATCTGGCGGAGATCGAAATCACCGCCCCGTCGCCGGACGACGAACTCCTGGAGGTCCATGAGGCCCTGGACCGCTTCGCCCTGCATGCGCCCAGGAAAGCGGAGTTGGTGAAACTACGCTATTTCGCAGGCCTGGGACTTAAGGAGGCAGGTGCGTTCCTGGGCGTTTCGGAGCCGACCGCGGTCCGCTGGTGGATGTACTCACGGACGTGGCTCTTTCAGGCCATCCAGCAGGCTCGCGGAATCCCCCCGGCTGACCCCGGACCCGCCGCAACGTCGGGGAACCGCGCGACGCCGACCAAGGGACGGGCAGTGATCCCAATCGTGGTGGCGGTCCTTTTTGCTTTCACCCCCCGGCCCAGGGCCGCCGAGCCGGAGGGCCTTCCCGCGCCCAGCAACGTCGGCGACGCGGCGTATCCCCGCATCGGACCCGACCTGCGCGTGACGTTCCGTCTGCGGGCGCCCAACGCGCGCCAGGTGAAACTCGAAGGCGGCGCCGGTCTGACCCTCCAACCGCTCGACATGACCCTGGGCGGCGACGGCACGTGGTCCGTGACCACGCCCCCCGCCGTGCCAGGGTTTCACTACTACTGGTTCACCGTGGACGGATTGCGGGTGAACGATCCCGCGAGCCACACCTGGTTCGGCTGGGCGCGGGAAACCAGCGGCATCGAGATCCCTGACGCCGGAACGGATTTCGACGCGTTGAAGGAGGTGCTCCACGGCGAGGTGCGCGAGCGCTGGCACTGGTCCACGATCACTGGGAAATGGCGGCGCCTCCATGTCTACACGCCGCCCGACTACGACGAGAGGCGCCGGGCCCGCTACCCGGTGCTCTACCTCCAGCACGGCGCCGGCGAGAACGAGAGAGGGTGGGTTGAACAAGGCCGAGCCAACCACATCCTCGACAACCTGATCGCCGCCGGGAAAGCGCGGCCGATGATTCTCGTGGCGGCCTCGGGTTACGCGTCCTTTGCCGGGACGAACGCGACGACCCAACGCTCCGCGGCCACGGCGGCCTTCGACGACGTGATGCTCCGGGAAGTGATTCCCTTCGTGGACTCGGAGTATCGAACCTTGCCGGGCCGGGAGCACCGAGCGATGGCGGGACTTTCGATGGGCAGCGGTCAGACCCTCAACCTGACCCTCCACCATCTCGACCGTTTCGCCTGGATCGGAGCCATGAGCGGCCCGCCACGACAGGGCTTCGACGTGAAGACCGCCTACGACGGCGTGTTCCGGGATGCGGCGACCTTCAACCGGAAAGTGAAACTGCTCTGGCTCGGGGCCGGCACGGCGGAGGAGCGATTCCACACGGGCACGCTTGCCATGCACGAGGCGCTCAACGCGGCCGGCATCCGCAATGTGTTCTACTCCTCGCCCGGCACGGACCACGAATGGCAAACGTGGCGGCGAAGCCTCCACGACCTCGCGCCGCGTTTGTTCCGCGACGACGACGCCTCGCGGTGACAGGGATTTCACGAAGTCGAAGCCGGACCTGCGAAGGACCTTCTCCAACCGGAATTCGTATTCCGGCAGCATCGGGGCTACCGTTGCCGGCGGAGTTCGGGCCGGGCCCGGACTCCAGTCTCACGAGACGCGAGCCGATGATCTGATTTGTTTTGGCGCTGAAAGATGAGGTTCTCCATGTCCAGCCATCTTGCGACCCGCCTGCCGCTTTCGCGGCGGACCTTCCTCCGGGGTACCGGGGTTTCCCTGGCGCTGCCGTTCCTGGATCTCATGACGCCGTTCCGGGCCCGCGGCGCGGCCGCGCCCAAGCCGCCCGGACGGTTTGTCGCGATCTGCGCGCCGCTGGGTTTTCACACCCCGTTTCTGCATCCGAAGGATACCGGTCCGGCCTACACCCCGACGCCCTACCTCGAACCCCTCCGGGATTTTCGCGCCGATTTCACGGTCTTTTCGGGTCTGGCCCACCAGGAACAAAGCGGCGCGAACGGCCACACCTCCGAGATGACCTGGTTGACCTCGGCGAAGCATCCAGGACTGGCCGGCTTCAAGAACACGATTTCCATCGACCAATTCATCGCAGAGAAGATCGGGTCGGAGACCCGGTTCCCGAGCCTGGTCCTGAGCACCGGCAGCGATTCACTGTCCTGGTCGGCCAGCGGGGTTCCGCTCCCCGCCGAATCCTCGCCTTCTAAGGTTTTCCGGCAGCTATTCGTCGATGGCAACGCCTCGGAGGTGAAAGCGCAACTGCGCGATCTCAGCCGCGGACGGAGCATTCTCGACACGGTTTCGGGCCAAGCGAAGAAGCTTCAGCGCGAACTCGGCCACGACGATCGGCAGAAACTCGAGGAGTACCTGACCGCCGTCCGGGACCTGGAGGGCCGCCTGGTTCAGAACGAGGCCTGGGCCACGCGCCCCAAGCCCAAGGTGAACGTGCCGCCCCCGTCGGACATCCAGAGCCGGACGGACACGATCGGGCGGATGAGGCTGATGCAGGACCTCATCGTTCTCGCGTTGCGGACCGACTCGACCAGGGCGGTCACCCTCCGCCTCTCGGGGCTCAATGCCGTGCCCGAGATCCCCGGAGTCAGCCACGATTGGCACAACCTTTCCCACCACGGCCAGGACCCCGCCAAGATCCAGGAACTGAAGGTCATCGAACTCGCCGAATTCAGGGCGTTCGCGGAATTCCTGACGAAACTCAAGGCGGCGGACGACGGCGGCGTCCCCCTTCTCTCCAAGACCGCGGTCCTCTTCGGATCCAATCTGGGCAACGCCAGCGCGCACGACTCCCGAAATCTCCCGCTCGTCCTCGCGGGCGGCGACTTCATGCACGGTCACCACTTCGCGGCGGATCCGCGGAAGCAGGTCCTCTCGAATCTTTTCGTTTCCATCGCCCGAAGAATGGGAATCGCGACCGACGCGTTCGGATTCAGCACCGGCACGCTCGACGTATGAACCGCGGATCCTGGCTTTCCATGGGGATCGTCCTCGTCGCGGCGATCCAGACCAGCCTCGCGGCGCCCACCGCGATCGAGCCCTTTCTGTCGCGCCACTGTTTCGAATGCCACGACGCCGACACCGCGAAGGGCGGCCTGGACCTGACGTCGCTTCCGTTCAACTTCGCGAACGCCGCGGCCCATCAGCGCTGGGTCCGCGTGTTCGATCGTGTCACCGCCGGTGAAATGCCGCCGTCGAAGAAGTCGAAGCCCGGAACCGGGGAACTGGACGCGTTCCTCGGAACCCTCGGCGCCGATCTGACGGCCCAGCACGCGGCGCGAAAGGGAACGGTCCTGCGGCGGCTCAACCGTCGGGAATTCGAAAACACGGTCAACGATCTGCTCGGTGTCCAGGTCGAACTGGTTCCGCTGCTGCCCGAGGACGGTCTGGCGCTCGGTTTCGACAACATCGCGGACGCGCTGGGGATCTCGGGGATCCAGATGCAACGGACCCTGGAAGCCGCCGACTTCGCGCTCACTTCCACCTGGCGGACCGACGCCAGGCCCGAAACAACCACCCGCACCTTCTCCCTGGATTCCCCGCGCAATCAGCCCCACCTCGGCAAGGTCTGGCTGAAGCGTCCCGATGGCGCCGTCGTCGTCTTCACCAGCGACGCCTTTCCCAGCACGGTCGTTCCTGGCTTCGCCGCGCCCGCCGCGGGCCTCTACCGCGTCCGGGTCTCCGGGTATGGATTCCAGATGACGGGTTCGAAGCCGGTGTTTTCGGTGATCTCGGGAACGTTCCATCGGGGTGGCGACCAGGAGACCCGCGGATTTCGGGAACTTCCCTTCGACCGTCCCGGAACCGTCGAATTGACGTTTCACCTGAGGGCGGGAGACGGAATCAAGATCAAGCCGCACGGATTGAAAGGTCGTGACGGGCATTCCCCGATCAAGGACGGGCCGGACAAGTACCCAGGCGAAGGGCTGGCCCTGCTCGGTGTCGAGATCCACGGGCCAATCCTCGACGAATGGCCGCCTCGCGGACGAACCCTCCTGCTCGGCGATGCGAAACTTCGGGAACTTCCACCGAATCCGCCGTGGCTGAAGAACCGGCGGGACTACCAACCCACCTTCACGGTCGACACACCCAACCCGCCCGCCGACGCCCGACGCGCGCTCAAGGAGTTCCTTCCGAAGGCCTTCCGGCGCCCTGTTTCCGACGCCGATGCCGCACCCTACGTGGCCTTGTTCGAGCGCGAGTTCGCCGTCAGCAGGGACTATCTGGACGCCATCAAATCGGCGGCGATCGCCGCGCTCTGTTCGCCGGATTTCCTCTACTTCCACGAGCCGGCGGGACCGCTCGACGACTACGCCCTCGCGTCGCGCCTCAGCTACTTCCTGACCCGTTCCTCGCCGGACGCCGAATTGCTCGAACTGGCCTCGGCCGGGAAGCTGACGCGACCCGATGTGCTCAGGTCGCAAACGGAGCGCCTTCTCTCCGGGCCAGGACTTGACCGTTTCCTGGTCGATTTCACCGACGGCTGGCTGAACCTGCGCGAGATCGATTTCACCACACCCGACAAGCTCCTGTACCCGGAGTTCGACGAACTGCTCCTGGACTCCATGCTCCGCGAGACCCGCGGATTCGTGCGCGAACTCATCACCGAGAACCTCACGATCACCAACGTGATCCGTTCGGATTTCGCGCTGCTGAACTCTCGCCTCGCGAGCCACTACGACATCGCGGGAGTCGATGGACTCGATCTTCGAAAGGTATCGCTCCCGCCAGACAGCCGTCGCGGCGGCCTGCTGACCCAGGCCAGCGTGCTGAAGGTCTCCGCCAACGGAACCACGACGTCGCCCGTCACCCGGGGCGTCTGGGTCCTGGAACGAATCCTCGGAATCACGCCCCAGCCGCCGCCCCCCGGGGTTTCCGCCGTCGAACCGGACATCCGCGGCGCGACGACCCTTCGCGAAATCCTCGCGAGGCACCGTTCGGTGGAATCCTGCAACGGCTGCCACCGGGTCATCGATCCCCCCGGCTTCGCCCTGGAAAGCTACGACGCGATCGGAGGATGGCGGGACCGTTTCCGCGCGATCAACACCGGACAGCCCGTTCACCGCGCCGCCGACGGACGCAAGGTGCGCTATGTCCCGGGTCCACCCGTCGACGCCGCCGGCACCCTCGCCACGGGAGAGTCCTTCAAGGGCTTCCAGGAGTTTCAAACCCTCCTCCTGGCTTCGGCGGATGACGTCGCCCGCTGCGTCACGGTCAAACTCCTCACCTTCGCAACGGGCCGCGAAATGGGTTTCTCCGATCGATCCGAGATCAGCCGGATCGTCTCCGAGGCGAAGGCCAGGAATCAGGGCATGCGGGATCTTCTCCACGCGGTGGTTCAAAGTCCGATCTTCCTGACGAAGTGAGGTGAAGGGATGCGGCGAACCGGGTGTACGCCACTGCATCGCACTCGAACTCGAACTCGCACTCGCACTCGCACTCGCACTCGCGCTCCGCTCGAGCGCCGGCCCTCGGTGTTCCTCGAGAATTTCGGCGGATGGATCGAGATGCCGGTCACTCGCCTTCAGCCCGGGACGCCCGCGAACCAGCCCGTGCGCCAAACGCGCAGCCACCGCGTCGGTGACCTCCAGGACGCGGCATCGTGCTGGCGCGGGAGCCCCAACCTGTCGACACTCGCGGGGCAACGACAACCCAACCCGCATCCATCCCATCCCGGCACCCCCTCCCCTCCATGTGTCCCACTCATCCGCTCCACGGCCTCGTGGCCGCCACCTACACCCCCCTCCACGCCGACCGCACCCTGAATCTCGCCATGGTGGAGAAAATCGGCGCGCACCTCCTCCGCGACGGGATTACCACCGTCTTCATCAACGGCACCACGGGTGAGTGCCCATCGCTGAGCACCGACGAGAGGCGGGCGATCGCCCAGCGCTGGATCGAGGTCGCGCGGGGTACGGAACTGAAGGTTTCGGTACACGTCGGTTCGAACTGCCTCGCCGACGCCCGTTCCCTCGCCGCCCACGCCGAGCAACTCGGAGCGATCTCGATCTCCGCCTTCGCACCGAGTTATTTCAAGCCGCGCGACGTCGGCGAACTGATCGCGTGGTCGGCGGAAATCGCCGCCGCGGCTCCCAACACCCCGTTCTACTTCTACGACATCCCGGTGTTCACCCACGTGGCGCTGTCGATGCCCGAATTCCTCGAACGCGCCCCGGGGAGCATTCCCAACCTGGTCGGCCTCAAGTTCTCCAATCCGGATCTCGCCGCCTACCAACTCTGCGTGGCCGCGGACGGAGGCCGGTTCGACGTCGCCTTTGGATGTGACGAGTGGATCCTGGCGGCCCTGGTCCTCGGGGGCCGCGGCGGCGTCGGCAGCACGTACAATTTCGCCGCGCCCCTCTACCATCGACTCCTGAAACATCTCGCCGCGGGCGACCTCGCGGAGGCGCGGAAGGAGCAATTGAAATCCGCCCAACTTGTCCGCCTCCTTTCGCGCCATGGCTTCATGGGGGCGGCCAAGGCCACGATGAAGATGCTCGGAATCGACGTCGGACCCGCCCGCCTGCCCCACGCCACGCTCGACCCGGCGCAAACCCGCCAACTCCAGGCCGATCTCGACGCCCTCGGGTTTTTTCAGGGCATCCGATGATTCCGCGAGACCCGGCGACGAACCAGGACAGGACCCACCCGCGCCAGAGGCCTGGACCGGTTCCTTTGGAGCGCGGGGCTCCGCACCGCTTTCGGGTCGCCAAGGGGTCGGTTCTTGTTATTGACAACACCTCCAACCCGGCCGCGACGAATCCCTAAAGCACAAGGCGACATTAACAAGAACTGACCCCTTTGCCGTGCGTCAGGAAGATTTCAGCGGGCGAGCTGTCTGGCCGCCGCCGCGCGATGCCGGGGATCCGCCGCCGAAACGAGGCGTCCCACGAGCGCATTGGGCGTTTGTTCGAACGCCTCGTTGAGCCACATCGCCTCGAGGGCGGCCCGCGGGTCCTCTTGCTTCGGCAGCCACTTGTCCACCGCCGCAAGAACCTCCGAGGCGGCCCTTTGACGCAGCACCAACCGCGCCTGTTCCTGATCCCAACCGTTCGCGGACAGCGTCAGGGACAACAGCGCCTCCGTCGTCAGCTTGGAGAGATTCCGATTCGCGGTCGGGTCTGGTTTCCCACCCTTCGCCGCCACACGCCAGATCCGCCCGTGTTCCTTGTCGCGGCGCGGATCGCGGAAATCCACTTCCCCATGCTGGATGATCGGGTTGCTCCAGTCCGCGATGTAAAGGGCTCCATCGGGGCCGAATCGCAGGTCGATCGGCCGGAACGTCACATTGGCCGTGCGCAGCACATCCGGCATCTCAACCGTTTGGAAGGTCGAACCCACTACCTTGCGGCCGAACCGCACAATCCGATGCGCCCGGAAATCGCAGGTGATGAACTGTCCCTGCCACTCGGCCGGAAACGCCGGACTGTGGACAATCTCGAGGCTGCAGAACTTGGGGTAGTTCCCCGGACTGATGCTGTCCGCCTCGCGTCGCATGTCGGCGTACGTGAAGTAGGTCGCGCCCTCCATGGCGTGATAAATGCCCTTGCCACCAGCGCCGTCCGTGAAGAAGTGCTCGCCGTACTGGTCCCAATGGTGTCCCCACGGATTGCAGCCGCCCTTGGTCAGGACGTCGAAGTGCCAAGTCTCCGGGTGGAACCGCCAGATCCCCGCCGAGTTCAACCGGCGCACTCCCCAGGGCGTCTCCACGTGCGTGTGGGTGTAGATCGACTGGTTCATGTAGAGATGACCGTCGTACCCCCATCGCAGCGTGTGCAGGTTGTGGTGGGTGTCCTCGGTCCCAAAGCTGCTCAGGACGATCGTCTTCTTGTCCGCGCGCCCGTCCCCGTCCGTGTCCTCCAGATGCAGCAACTGGTGGCTCGCACCGACATAGCATCCCCCCTTCCCGTCGGGCACCACCGCCGTCGGAATCAACAGTCCGTCCGCGAACACCGTCGATTTCTCGGCCCGCCCGTCGCCGTCCACGTCTTCAAGCACCACGACCGAATCCTCCGCCTCCTGACCCGGCCGGATCTGGGGGTAAACGCGGGAACTGGCCGCCCACAGGCGCCCCTGGGGATCCCAGTTGATCTGGATCGGTTTGAAGAGCAGCGGGTTCTCCGCCCACAGGGTGACTTCGAGGTTTCCGTCGACTTCAAACTCCGGCACGGGCTGGGGGGCCACGGCCGCCAAGTCAGTTCCTCCGCGCCGTCCGGATTCCCCTCCCCCGGATCGCGCCGCCGGCCCTGATTGGCCCGCCGACCGCGCTTCCAGGATCCCGCGCAGTTCGCTCACGACCCGCGGATCCTGGTTCTTGAGGTCCCGCAGTCGCGCGATCCGCCCATCCCATTCTTCGACCAACGGTTCAAACTTCGGAATCTCGACCGCGTTGCGGCCCTGCTCGTGTTTTCGAAAGCCGAAAAGGTAGGTCCAGTTCGCCGGCCGCCACCGATGAAAGAACTGCGCGTTCTTCTCCCGGATCGCGGACCGGAGCAGTTCCTCCTCCGCGCGCGGACCCACCGCCAGCGTCCCGGGGGTCACCAAAAGTCGGACGAAGTTCTGGGCTGCGAGTTCGTTGCCCCACTCGTTGGGAGTCACACCGTCCTCGGTCGGGCTCGGCGTCGTGGGATTGATGTCCCAGGTCGTTGGGCCCACGGCGGGAACATTGAACCCCGCAAAAGCCGCCCCCCGCGCGCCGGCCAGTTTCCGGGTCGCCTCCTGCACCGCGTGCAAGGCGCGGTTGTTCAGGTCGGCCTGCGGATCGCGACCCGACTTCAGCGGACGGTGGGGCAGCGGTCCCAACAGCACAAACCGCACGGGCGCGCCGCTCACCTCTTCGACGGCGTCCATGAGCCGGCCAAGATCCTCAACGTGCTTCGCGACACCCGCCTCGCCCCCTTCGAGCGCGGCCGTCATTCCGTAACTCAGAAACGCCACCGTCGGCCGCACGAGGGCGAGTTGTTCCTTCACCCGTTTCAGCCACTCGATCTCCGTCTTTCCCCAGTCGAAGCTCGCCCGCGCGCGTCCCATCGGGGTGTCGCCGGACCACGCCAGGTTCCGAAACGTCACACCTCGATCCGGAAACGCCGCGGTCAGGCGCATCTCGATCCCGCCGTAGTCCCCTTCGCGCTCGAAAAAGGTGTCTCCGAGAAAGACAACCCGATCGCCGTCCTTCAACTCGAACCGGTCGGCCGCCTGGACGGGTACCGCCACCAGCCACGCCAGACCCAGCCAACCCAACAGCAACAGTCCGCGGAGTCGATGATTCGGCGGATTCGGATTCAACGAGGGCATCCGGGAGGGTGAATCCGATCCTCTGCAAAACTCAACTCCGCGATGCGCCCAAGCTGCCATGCGCCCAAGGCCCATTCCCAAGCCCCCCAACCCCGAATTTCCCATTCCAGCCGGTTGCGCCCCCGGCTATACCTGACCGCGCTGACGGGGTCGTCATATTCCCCACCCCCATCCTGAAGCCAACTATGCCACTGACCACGACCAAGGATCTCTTCGCCAAAGCCCTCCAGGGCAAATACGCAATCGGCGCTTTCAACGTCAACAACATGGAACTCATCCAGGCCATCATCGAGGCCTGCGAGGAGGAGAAGGCGCCCGTCATTCTCCAGATTTCCAAGGGCGCCCGCTCCTACGCCAACCCCGTCTACCTCCGCAAACTCATCGACGCCGCCGTCAGCGTCTCCACCATCCCCGTCGCCGTCCACCTCGACCACGGCGATACCTTCGAACTCTGCAAGGAGTGCATCGACGAGGGTTTCACGAGCGTCATGATCGACGCCTCCCACGAATGCTTCGAGAAGAACGTCGAGATCTGCCGGAAGGTCGTCGAATACGCCCACAGCCACGGCGCGGTCGTCGAAGGTGAACTCGGCCACCTGGTCGGCGCGCAGTTCGACGAAGGCGAGGAAGGCGGCGGCTTCAGTTCGGGCGGCCACTACACCCATCCCGAGGAGGCCGTCCAATTCGTGCGCCAATCCGGCGTCGATTCCCTCGCCATCGCCATCGGCAACAGCCACGGCGCCTACAAGTTCAAGGGCGAACAGCACCTCGACATCGAACGATTGAAGGCCATCAAGAAGGCCCTCATGGACGCCGGACTCGGAGACTACCCGCTCGTCCTCCACGGAGCCTCCAGCGTTCCCAAGAACCTCGCGCAGGAGATCAACAAGTACGGCGGCGCCATGGGGGAGGACACCGCCGGCGTTCCCGAGTCCGACATCGAAATCGCCCGTCGCACCGGCTGCACGAAGGTCAACATCGATACCGACCTCCGCATGGCTTTCACCGCGGGAATTCGGAAGGCGATGGCCGAAAACCCCAAGGAATTCGATCCCCGGAAATACCTCACCCCGGCGCGCAAGCTCGTGAAGGACCTCGTCCGCCACAAGCTGAAGAACGTTCTCTGCTGCTCCGGCCAGGCCTTCGCCTGATCCGAATCACACCCCGATTCCCATTGCCGCGGAACCGCCTCCTCCAACGAGGCGGCCAGTTGTCCCAAGGCGCGGAAAGGCTGGCCTCGGCAAGCCGTTCCGCGCCCCTGAATTTTTGAAGACCTCCGCCAACCGACCGAACCTGCCACCCGATCCGACAGGCTTTCAGCCTCTTGCGCCGTCCGTTCCGAAGAATCCCGTAGAGCAATTTGCTTGTTGACGTCGCTTAGATCCAAAGATCTAATAGCACGCGTTAATTTGGTTACTGATCTTCCGCCAAGAAACCACCCCCTGAAGCCGCAAGTTTATGAAAAACTCCGCCAGTCTGGGAATTGCGCTTGGGATTTTTGCCGTCGTCGCCTCACCGGCCCATGCGCTCACTTGGATCGCATACACGGACTCGATTGGCCCGAAGGAATACGCCGTCACCGACCTCGCCTACACATGGCACGACGCCCATGCGTACGCATTGTCGGTGGGGGCTGATCTGGTCGCGATCAACGACGCGGCTGAGAACGCCTGGCTTGTTACGACCTTCCCCAGCGAGCTCTTTTGGACGGGAGGGACCGACCAGGCGGCGGAGAGCGTCTGGGTTTGGACCAACGGCGATCCCTGGTCTTACACGAACTGGAATCCAGGTGAACCGAACGATGCCACCGAAGAGGAGTGGTTGCACATCAACTGGGGAGGGCCGGGTGGCTGGAACGACTTCGAGAGCGGCGCGGACTATGTCAACGCAGCGCAGGGAAACATCTCGTATCAGAACGACAGTTCCCCGGCTCGGGCGATCCTCGAACGTCGGGCGCTCCTGATCCCCGAGTCCGGGACTTGGATCGGCTGCCTCGGAATACTCGGAGGAGCGGGTGTCCTCGGGTGCCGCCGCATCCTGCGATCCTGACGGTCCTGCCGGATTCGGTTCTCCGTTCCCGCGCCTCCTCGGAGGGGGAGCCTGCCAAACCGACAAGGCACGGCCGGGGGGGCGCGCGGACGGACCCGTGCCTTGATTTCCTTGGCGCGCGGGCCCGGCATCGCCGATAAATTCGGGCCATGCCGTTCGCTGGATATCGCCTCGCACTCGCCGCCGCTTCCGGGATCGTCGCCGTCCTCGCCCTGCCCACCGCGGGCCTGGCGAAGTTGCCTCCTGAAAAACTCGCGGACCTTCCTCCACCCGCGACGCACACCGTCGACTTCGCCCGGGAGATCCAGCCGATCCTCGCCGCCAGTTGCGCCAAGTGCCACGGCCGCGGCAAGGCCAAGGGCGGATTCAGCATCGACAACCCGCGGAAGATTCTCGCTCCCGCCGATTCGGGACCCGCGATCCTGCCCGGCAACAGCCGGGACAGCTACCTCGTCCATCTCGTGTCCGGGCTCGATGAGGAGTTCGTGATGCCCGAAAAGGGAACACGCCTCACCGCCGAGGAGGTCGGATTGCTCAGGGCTTGGATCGATCAGGGCGCGCCCTGGGATCCGGAGGTCTCGTTCGCCCGCGAGGAGCACCGCAACTTCGTGCCCCGACTTCCCGAGGTCCCACCCACCTCCGGTGACCTGACCCATCCCGTCGATCGATTCCTGGCTCTGTACTTCGAAAAGAACGGCGTGACGCCCCCGCCCCCGGTCGACGACGCGACGTTCGCCCGGCGCGCCTTCCTCGACACCGTCGGCCTTCTTCCCACACCGGAGGAACTCCGAGAATTCCTCGCGGATCCCCGGCCGGATCGACGGGCGCAACTGGTGGATCGCCTGCTGGCCGACAACGCGCGGTATGCCCAGCACGCCCTCACTTTTTGGAACGACCTCCTTCGCAACGACTATCGGGGCACCGGCTACATCGACGGGGGTCGGGAACAGATCACGCCCTGGCTCTATGCCGCGCTGAGGGACAACAAGCCCTACGACGCGTTCGTCCGGGAGCTCGTGAATCCCGGCGACGGCCCCGCCAAAGGCTTCACGAAGGGAATCGTCTGGCGCGGCGCGGTCAATGCCTCCCAAACACCCGAACTCCAGGCCGCCCAGAACATCTCGCAGGTGTTCTTCGGCGTGAACCTGAAATGCGCCTCCTGCCACGACAGCTTCATCGACGACTGGCAGCTCGCCGACGCCTACGGCATGGCCGGCGTCTATTCCGAATCGAAGATGGACATGGTCCAATGCGACAAACCCCTCGGAAAACACGCTCCAGCCCAATTCCTCTTCCCGGAATTGGGAGCCATTGACGACAACGCACCCAAGGCTCAACGCATCGCGCGCCTCGCGGATCTCGCGACCGCGAAACGCAACGGCCGCCTGTCGCGCACCCTCGTCAATCGGCTGTGGGCAAGGCTCCTCGGCCGGGGTCTCGTCGAACCCGTCGATGTCATGCAGAACCCGGCGTGGAACCCGGACCTCCTCGATTGGCTCGCCGAGGACTTCGTCGCCCACGGCTACGACCTGAAACAGACCCTTCGACTCATCCTCACGTCGCGCGCCTACCAGTTGCCCGCGGTCGATGTGCCCGAGAAGCCCGGTGCCGACCATGTCTTCCGAGGGCCGGCCGTGCGACGCCTCTCGGCCGAGCAATTCCGGGACGCCGTCGCCCAGCTCACCGGTGTCTGGCACGGCAAACCGGAGGGAGGGCTCGATGCCCTGCTCTTCCAGAAGGGTCAGGCCCGGGAACTGCCGGCCACCGCGGGCTGGATCTGGTCCGACCCTCATGCCGCGGAGGGAGTCCCACCGGGGACCGTCTATTTTCGGAAGACCGTGACCCTCGCGCAGAAACCCGGCAGCGCCATCGCCTTCGTGCACGCCGACAATTCCCACCGCCTGTGGGTCAACGGAAAATCAGCGCAGAAGGTGAACGACATCCCCTGGAGCGAGACCGGCATCATCGACCTGACCGCGCTCCTTCGCGCCGGAACCAACGTCTTCGCCCTCGAGGCCACCAACGGCGGAGACGGCCCCAATCCCGCCGGCGTCCTGTTCTACGCCCGCCTCCGGGCGGAACCGCCAGCCCCCGCCAAGTCCGACGGCGACAGCGACACCGACACCGGACCCCAGTGGGATTTCGGCAGCGATGCTTCCTGGTTCGTGTCGACGGAACGGACCGAAGGCTGGCAGAAATCCGAGTTCGACGATTCGTCCTGGGCGAAGTCCCAACTCCTCGGTCCCGCGGGCATGGCGCCGTGGAACGTCGGACCCCGTTTCGCCGAGGCGGTTCACGGACGTCCCGCCTACGGAACCGTGCGCGCGTCCCTGGTCAACGCCGATCCGCTCACGCGCGCCCTCGGTCGACCCAACCGGGAGCAGGTGACCAGCACCCGTCCCTCCACGGCGACCACGCTTCAGATGCTCGAACTGACCAACGGCGGAACGTTCGCCGAACTCCTCCGCCAGGGCGCCGCGCGGATCGCCGACGATGCCCCCGACACCGCGACGGCTGTCGGATCGATCTTCCGACAGGGCCTCGGCCGTCCGCCCACGGCGAAGGAAGCGTCGCTGGCGGCGGACATGGTCGGAAACCCCGTGGCGGCCGCCGGTCTCGAGGATCTGCTCTGGTCCGTCGCCATGCTGCCCGAATTCCAGTTGATCCATTGACTCCCGACGTCCCAATGAATCGGTCCACCGTCTCCCTGGCCTTCTCCATCCTGACATTCATCGCGATGTCGCCCTCTTCCATCGCGCAAACGAATCCGGCGCCGCCTTCAGCCGCGAAGGTCCTCTCCCTCCCCCGACCCCTCGTGATCGGGCACCGCGGTTTCGCCGCGCTCGCCCCCGAGAACACGCTCGCCTCGTTCCGGCATGCCCTCGTCGCCGGGGCCGACCTCGTCGAACTCGACTACCACCATTCCCGCGACGACGTTCCCATCGTCATTCACGACGCGACCCTCGACCGCACCACCGACGCCGTCCGCCGCTGGAATCGGAAGGACATTCGTGTCGATGCCCACGACGCCGCCGAACTCGTCACGCTTCCCGCGGGCTCGGAGTTCCAGCCTCCATTTCCCGGTGAACGGCTTCCCACCCTGCTCGACGCCCTCGAATTCATCCAGGGACGCGGAATCACGCTGATCGAACGCAAGGGAGGCGACGCCAGCACCTTGGCGGATCTCCTCCGGCAGCGCGGACTCGTCAACCAGGTCGTCGTTCAAGCCTTCGACTGGGAGTTCCTCCGCGCCTTTCACCAACTCGTTCCCGACCAGATCCTCGGCGCTCTCGGGCCCCCTTCAACCCGCCACGGCCGGCGGCTCACCGACGCCGAAAAGGCGTTGGGAACCAGTTGGCTTTCCGAGATCAAGGCGCTCGGCGCCCAGGTCGCCGTCTGGAATCGGCAGGTCGACCGCGCGGCCGTGCTCGCGGCGCACGAACTCGGACTCAAGGTCTGGGTCTACACCATCAACGACGCCGATCTCGCCAACGCCCTCGTCGGACAGGGCGTCGACGGCATCATCACCGACAACCCGTCCATCGTCTGGCGAGGGTTCGCCGTGGCCGCCTCAACGCCCCCGTGATGCCGGCATCATCGAACCCATCGCAACCCGCCAAACCGACCCGGGACCCAAAGCCGCAGCCTTCCCGTCGCCGAACCCGCCTCCGCCTCGCATTCCTTCTCGGGACGGGTCTCGTCCTCGCCTTTCTGGCCGCGTGGATGCGTCCGCATCTGGTGGACGCCTTCAAGACCCGATCCCTGTTGGCATTGGACTCCATCGACCCCGACACCCTCGAATCGCACCTCGGCGAGGTCCCCGACGCCGAGGCGACGCTCGAAACCTTCTGGGCCTCGGGAAAGATCAGTCATCGTCGCGCCGTGCTCGGTTATGTCACCCGGCCCGGCGCCCCCACCAACGGCCTCCGAACGCGGATCGTCGCGAAGGCCATGGCCGACGCCGACCTCGACATCCGGGAGCGGGCGTTCGGAACGCTCCACACCCCGGACGTTACGGGCCTGGACCAAATGATCGGCCCCCAACTCACCGATCCGGATCCCGAAGTCCGGCGGCTGGGGATTCAAACACTTCGTCGCGTCGGTCACGCGGGTTGGACCCCGGCGGTCCGGCCTCTCCTCTCCGATCCGGAGCCGAGCCTCGTGCTCGGCGCCGACTCCCTGCTCCGCCGCTGGACGGGTCGGGATTCCGGGCTGCGACTCGCCGACGCCCTGCCGGGCCAGCATGGGATCCTGCCCTCCGACCACGCCCTCACTCCGGAGACCCGGGAACGGCTCAGGGGGAGTGTGGCGGTCTGGG
>JBFWOK010000138.1:0-19764 GCA_050250555.1 Limisphaerales bacterium | reverse complement strand
TCTCCCCATATCCTAGCTCCTGAACACCGCCGCCGGCACGAGCACCAGGACGCGGCGGATGCTCAGCAGGCTGGCGGCGATCACCACGAGAAACATCAGGACCGCGACCCCCGCCGCGTTCTGCCAGAGGAGCACGATCCCGCGCGTTGCGACCTTCAGCGAGAACACCTCGAAGAACACCGCCGCCATCCCCGTGCCGAGCGAGTACCCGATGAATCCCACCGTGAACGCCTGCAACAGGATCATCGACACCAGCCGGGCGTTGGTCACACCGATCGCCTTCAGCGCCCCGAACTGCCGGAGGTTCTCCACCGTGAAGAGGTAGAAGGTCTGCCCCGACACCACCAACCCGACGACCAGCGCGATCGCGATCGTGATTCCGAAGTTCACCGGGATGCCCGTGTTCTCCAGGTAGTACCGAATGCAGTCCCACCGGAATTCGTCGGTGGTCCGCGCCTTGAGGCCCGTTCCCGACTCGATGCGTCGGACGAGTTCCGCCGGCGTCACCCCGGGCTCCGCCCGCGCCAGTACGAACGCCATCTGGCTCCGCTCCCGACCCAGGAAATGAACCGCCTCGGAGTAGCGCGCGTGAATCACAGGAAAGGTCGCGAACGGCGCCGACGCCTCCGAAATCCCCACGATGCGGACCCTGCGGTCATTCATCTCCAGCGTCCGCCCGAGTTCGAGGGGTTCTCCCGGGAACAGGAGCAGGTACCCCGCCCGGTCGATCACGACGGCTTCCGGTTCCCGCAGGCGTTCCCAGGATCCAAGCACCATCCGCCTCGGTGCGCCCACCAGGGTGGCATCGTCCAGGCCCATCACGATCGCCGCCGAAAACCGGCCCGACGGCGTCCGGGCCACCGGCTGGCCTTTGAAGAGCCGCACCGCGTAGGCGACGCCGGAAACGCCCCGGACCCGGAGGAGATCCGTGTCCTTCAGCGCCTTCGTTTCCTCGAAATAACGCGTGGCCCGGTCCATCACCCAGACGTCCGCGTCGGTGACGTCGCCGACCTGGCTGCCGGTCCGCCGCATGATGCCGGCGAAGATGCTGGTCTGGTTTTCGAGAAGAAACGTGCTGAACGCGATGGCGAAGATGAGGCCGAGATACTTGGCCCGATCACCCGTCAACATGCGAAGCGCGACCCAGTTCATGGGCACCTCCGGCACGGCCTTCCAGCGCCCGCACATTGTCTGCCAGTAATCATTTGACTCTCAGTCATATCAGGGCACGAAGTCAGGGGTTCTCGAGCCAGGTCGCCTCGGGGAAAATCTCGTCGCGGATGCGCCGGTCGGTGGCCGCGTAGTCCCAGTCGGCGATCAACGGCACCCAGCGCCAGCCGTCGCAGATCCGGTCCTGGTTCTGTCGGACGATCCGGATGGGGTCCTCCATGCCGGCCAACATCTGGATGTCCGGCTGCATCGCCATGATGTGACTTCCCATGGTGACCGCGAAGAGACTGAGGGTGACATCGGGCGCCGGATGTTCGCGGGGAAGGTCTCCGACCGCTTGGGCTTCGATCACGATCGCGTTGGTTGTCTGAAAGAGCCGCCCCACTTGAACCCCGTGTTGCCGACGTCGTTCGGCGGACGCTTTTTCCCAGAAAGAGACGGATTTCAACATCATTTCCACGTTGAAATAGTCCCTGTGCATGATCGCGAACTGGCAGCACGCGAAGCCGATCGCCCGGATCCGCTCGCGGGACCGACCCTGGAATCGCGACGCCCGCTCGAACAGGTCCGCCCGTTCGCGCGCGACGCGGGTGGCAATGGCCAGGGTCAGGTCCTCCTTGGACTCGAAATGCAGGTAGAGGGTGCCCTTCGAGTACTCCACCGCCGCCGCCAGCTCGTCGAGGTTCAGATCCTGGAAACCGTCGCGGGCGAGAAGACGGTGGGCATGGTCGAGGATCAGAACCTCACGTTCCGCCCGCTCCCGGTCCTTCCTGGCCTGCGTCACCGACATCGCGCCGCACCCTGCCAGATTATGACGCTCAGTCAAATAATTCCTGTGAGTTTCACCGCCACCGGCGGACGGGCACACCGGGGTCTTCCGTCCGGCTACGCCGTCGAGTGATCGGTTGACCCGGGGGACCGCGGTGGGTTCGAGTCCTCCGAGGCATGACCGACTCAGCGACCCAGGCCGAACCCGTGTCCCGGACCCACCGCGCCGCGATCCGCCGCTTCGACGCTTGGACCCGCTCGTTCGTCGGGTTGTGCCTCACGCTCATCCTCACCCTCCCACCCATCCTCACCGGTTCCTCGTCCCACGCCGCCGCCCCACCCGAGTCGATTCCCTCACCCGGTCTGGAGCGGCTCTTTCGAATCTCGCCCCGGGTCTACTCCGGGAGTTCGCCCTCGACGGAGGCCGACTTCGCCCAGATCCGAAGCCTGGGTGTCACCACGATCGTGTCCGTGGACGGCGCCCGCCCGGACGTCGAACGTGCCCGCGGGCACGGGCTCCGCTATGCGCACCTTCCGATCGGCTACGACGGAATTCCCATGGAACGCCAGGCTCAACTCGTGAAGTCGGTGTCGGACGAATCCGCCGTCATCTACGTCCACTGCCATCACGGCCAGCACCGTGGACCCGCCGCGGCGGCGGTCCTGTGCCTCGCCACCGACGGGTGGTCCAAGGACGATGCCCTCTCCTGGTTGGAACGCGCGGGAACGTCGACCAACTATCCCGGCCTTTTCCGTAGCCTCGCGGAGTTCCGATCGGTCGATGCCGCGACCCTGGCCAAGGTCCCGCCGCTCCCCGAGATCGCCCCGACGACAGCCCTCGTCGATTCCATGGTCGCCGCCGATTCCCATCTCGAGCATCTGAAGGCGGCTTCGAAGGCCGGATGGAAGAACATCCCCGGACATCCGGACCTGGAGCCGCGCCACGAAGCAACGTTGTTGTGGGAGCTCCTCCGCGAACTGGGTCGCCAACCCGCCGCCCATCAGAAGCTCATGGTGGAATCCGGGCAAACCACCGAAGCCCTAAGGACCACGCTGGAACGGACACCGGTCCACGTGGAGGAAGCGACCGTGGCGCTTCAAGCGGTCGAGAAAACCTGCGCGGCTTGTCACAAGGCGCATCGGAACTGAAGCGCCGGCGTCACAGGGGATCGGTTGCGACGGCCGGATGTTTCAGTTCCGATCGAAGACGCTTCGTATCCAGCTCGTTCTCCCAACGGCTGATCACGACGGCGGCGACGCCATTGCCGATGAGGTTGGTGATCGCGCGGCATTCGCTCATGAACCGGTCGATGCCCACCAGGAGCGCGAGGGACGCGATGGGAATGGACGGAACCGCGGACAACGTCGCCGCGAGCGTGATGAACCCCGCGCCGGTGACGCCGCTGGCGCCTTTGGACGAGACCATGGCCACGATGAGGAGGGTGATCTGCTGGACCAGGTTCAGCGGCGTGTTGGTCGCCTGGGCCAGGAAGATCGCGGCCATCGTCATGTAGATGTTGGTCCCGTCGAGATTGAAGCTGTACCCCGTCGGAACCACGAACCCGACGGTGGACTCCGCGCAGCCGAGGCGGCGCAGTTTCTCCATCAGCCCCGGCAACGCGGTCTCGGAGGAACTCGTTCCCAGGACGAGGAAAACCTCCTCCCGGATGTAGCCGATGAACCGGAAGATCGAGAAGCCGGCCCAGCGGGCGATCAACCCCAGGATGCCGACGACGAAAAGTCCCGCGGTCAGGTAGAACCCGATCATCAGCGACGCCAGGCGTCCGAGGGCCTCCATTCCATAGCTGCCCACGGTGAAGCTCATCGCGCCCAAGGCGGCGAGCGGAGCCGCCTTCACGATGAGATGCATGATGCCGAAGAACACGCGCTCCCCATGCCCCACCGCTCGCACGATCGGTTTCCCACGCTCCCCGAGACCCGCCACCGCGAAGGCCGTCAGGACGGAAACGAGAAGAACCTGGAGCAAATCCCCCGTCGCGAACGCATCGAAGAACGACCGCGGAATCATGTTCAGGAGATACCCGACGACATCGCTGGCATGGGCCTTGGCGGCGTAGGTCGCGCCGATTCCGGCATCCAACGTCGACACATCCACGTCGAATCCGACTCCCGGCCGCCAGACATTCACCACGATCAGCCCGAGGATCAGCGCGATCGTCGACACCACCTCGAAGTACACCAGGGCCTTGATCCCGATCCGGCCGAGCTTCCGGATATCGCCCATCGACGCGATGCCGTGGACGACGGTGCAGAAGATGATCGGCGCGATGATCATCCTCACGAGCTTGATGAATCCGTCGCCGAGGGGCTTCAGCCGCTTGCCGAATTCCGGAAACAGGAAACCGATCGCGATCCCCGCGAGCACCGCGACCAGGACCTGGAGATAGAGGACCCGGTACCAGGGACGACGCGGCGCGATAGGCGGGACGGCGGGGGTCGGCTTCATTCACTTCGATGCCCGGGTTCCGCGTCGGAAAGACTCGTTCCGTGGAGGATCCCGGGGCGCCCGCCACCTTCACCCGAACCCACCCGCCGAAACAACCCCCGGGGTCCGGGCCTTCCCAACGAATCGGCTCACGGTCGGCGCTTCACGGCAACGCGTCGGCGCCCACGCCAAGCGTCGGACTTTCAGGCGTCTGCCGAAAGTCGCCGGTCGCCGCGTCCATGAAGATTGGCGCGGCGCCGTAGGTTCCGTTGTTCTCCGCGACCGGAAGGGTGGGGCGACTCCGCGACGGTTGATCCAGGCAGTACCAGGCGTTGCGGGCGAACTGAAACGTGTTCGGCGCCGTGCCACCTCCGACATTGACCCCGCCGGCGGACCACTGGCTGGAGTGGAACACCACGAGGTTGTCGCTGAACCGTCCATTGCGGCAGGGGACGAACCCGGCCACCGTGGTCTCCTGAAGAATCCGGATCGCCCACCGTCCGGGCCGATGGATCGTGTTGAACCGGACTTCGGCGCCGTCGACGCCCACGAACGCGACGGGCGACGTCGTCCCGACGAAGGTGTTCCCCTCCACCTGGATGTCCTTCGCCTCCCAGCGCCCTTCGGCAGCGCCCAGCGGGGGCCGGAAGAACTCGAGCCCCGTGCTCCCTCCGATGTTCACGCCGCGGGAGCCGGAATGCTCGAATCGATTCCGCCGGACCACGATGTTCCGGCTGCCACCTTTCGTCTGCACGCCATTGCCGGCCTCGGAAGCCGTGGCGGGCAGGTGTCGGAAGACATTGCTGAGGATCAGGCCATCGTGACACCCGACCATGTCCACCGCGGACCCTCCGGTGCCCCACCGTTCCACCGTGCATTGCTCCACGCGGAAGGAAACCACGCCGGACAACTTGATGCCGTCCCGGTTGCCTTGCGGGCCGACATCCCGAATGACCAACCGCCGCAGCGTCACGTGGCGCGCCGGCGTATCGAACGTCCCTCCGTCGTCGATGTTCAGGCCGTTCCCCGTGGCGCCGCCAAAGTGGATGTCGCGAATCTCAACAAAGGCCGGGTCCGTGAGTTGGATGCCGTTCGCCCCGCCCTGAATCACGGGCGGTTGGGAGGGATCGGCGCCCGCGAGCACGATCGGCGAGTTCGTCGCGCCCCGGAGACCGGCAAACGAAAAACCGCCGGGATAAACCCCCGGGGCGAGAAGGATGCGGGTTCCCGGTCTCGCCGCCGCGACGGCGGAGCGGAGGCCGGCCGCATCGCGCACGGTCACGTCCGAAGTGGGTGACGCCTCCCGCGCGAGGAAGAACCCGCGCGGACTCCCCGCCTCCGGCGTGTGGTCCAGGCGAAGCATGCCCTGGGTCAACACCGTCGATCCGCCCAGGATCCGCCAGGATCCGGGATCCTCGGCGGGATCTCGTGACGTCAGAATCTCGATCCGGGACGAGCGCTCCGGTGTGATTGGCTCGGATTCGTCGGTCCCCGCGACCCAGAAACGCAGGGCGCCCGACGCTTCGAGGTGGGGCGTTGACCACTTCAATCGCGAGGCCGCGTGACCAGGACTGGGTCCGCCGAGGGTGATCCCGATCAGGCCCGCCACAACGAGCAGACCGCGGGGAGTGTCGATCCCGATTCGCGACGGCCGACTCCGAAAGATTCCCGGGGCGGTTGCCCGCCGCGTTCCGACTTCCATTCCCATGTCACCCAGAAAACCAGGAGGCGACCCTCGACGGCAAGCTCCCCGGCTCACCGAAAGACCAACTAAGAGGGACAGGTCCTTTGTCTCCTCGCCGTTGGGGCTCGCGTGGACGAACTAAGGGACCGGACGAACTAAGGGACAGGTCTTTTGTCTCCTAAGCCCCAACGGGGCGAACTTAGATAGCCTAGGGCAAGTCCCGCGGTCAGCGGGACGGCGCCCTGGGTCCGAATCCATGAAACGGTCGAGCCCTGCAAGGGCGACATAATCCGCGCGAAGGAAGGAATGGTGGCACCCCTTCAGGGTGCGGACCCACGCGGCGTCAGCAACCCAGGGCAGGGTCCCTCGGCCGCCTCGGGCCCCAGCCCTGGGCTATCCAAGGACGCCCCGTTGGGGCTCGCGTGGACGAACTAAGGGACCGGACGAACTAAGGGACAGGTCTTTTGTCTCCAAAGCCCCAACGGGGCGAACTTAGATAGCCTAGGGCAAGTCCCGCGCCAGCGGGACGCCGCCCTGGGTTCTTCGCCGTGAAAACGTCGAGCCCTGAAAGGGCGTAACAAAGACCGGCGGCGCAACCATAGCGGTGCGGAGCACCGCACTCCAAAGGACTCCAAAGGACTCGGTTCAGGATCCCCCTCTCGGAATCGGACGCGCGTGAAAAGGTGAGACGGCCTCTCACGGCGGACGGAGTCGCGTGTAGGGCTCCTCCTCCCAGTTGCTGGCCGGCCAGAAAAAACTGTCCACGGAGCCGTCGTGTCGCAGCGCCAGGTCGCGCACGTTGGTCTTCGACGTGAACGTCGCCTTCTTCCCGACCCACCCGCTGAAGAGGTGCCGGTGCCAGGGGCAGGCCGCGACGATGAAGCGGGGACCCCAGCGATTGATCTGGTCTTCGAGCCACTTCTTGCCGTCCGGGTTCAACTGTTGCCAGGGGCCCATGTGATAGGCGTAGCTGGTGGTGAAATCGCCGGGAGCCCCGAAGTACTCCCATCCCAGATCGATCGGAATCCGCCCGCGCGTCCGATCGGAAAGACAGACGAACGCGTTCGTGGTTCCCAGGTACTTCGGCCCTTCGAGGTAATTGCTGGCGATGGTCCCGGCCACGCCCGAATTTCGCCCGGGATAGACGAGGAAGAGCGGCGGTTTCTCGGAGTTCTCGTCCTGATAGAGCCGGATGCCCAAGCCGATCTGCTTCAGATTGCCCGTGCAGTGGATGCGCCGGCCCATCTCCTTCGAGCGCGCCAGGGTGGGCATCAGCATCCCCGCGAGAATCGCGATGATGGCGATCACCACCAGCAATTCAATCAACGTGAACCCGCCGGACCCCCCGCCCGGAGACCGTTGTTCGCACGAGATCCTGGATGGTCCCCCGCGCATCGCTTTGAAGAGTCACCCGAAGGGGTCAATCCTGGGAAACCGACCACGTCGGATCCGGATCGTAGGCCTTGATGCCAGGGGCGATTCGGCCCGTCCTCGGTCCGAGGTCCTTCTGATAGACCCGACCCTGCTGGTTCACGATGAAGGTCATGATCCCGGTCTCACCATATCCGACCGGCCACGCCAGGAGCGCGAAGCCGCCAATCATGTTGCCGTTGATCACATAGCGGTACTTCCCGCCCGGCGCGTGGGCTCCCTGCCGATCCAGAACCCGGAAGAGATAGCCCTGGTACGGTCGGGGCCCCGAATCCCCGGCGTCCGGCTTCAGGTAACCTTCCCCCTGAGCCGCGGCCACGAGAGGTCCCATCGGACTGATCCCGCCGTCCAATTCCGGGGGCCAGTAAAGTCCATCCTTCGTTCCGGGCGTGCTGAGAATCCTCGGGGCGAATTCCAGCACCTCGTCGTCGTCCAGGTCCCGACTCGCGTACTCCCGCTGCGCCTGCACGAAGGCCCGCATCACCTCCAGCGTCCGAAGCTCGTTTCCGCCGATTCTCCGGTTGAGCAGTTCGGCCTTGCCCGCCTCGGTGTCGAACGACCAGCCCCCGTCCTTTCCAACGAGGGGGACCGGAAACGGCCAGCCGCCCGATCCAATCTCCAGGATGTGCCGGTCCTCGGATTCCTGAACAAGGCGGTTCGACTCGGCGAACGCCCTCGCGAATTCGGCCAGTTCCTTGGCCGCCTGCACCACGTCCGGATTGACCAGGTCCGCCCCGCCGGGCCCCAGGATCGCCAAGAGTTCCGTCCGGTTCGTCCGGGTGACGGCGTCCGACAAGGCCGCGACCGCGGCCTCCGGCGTCGAAAAAGTCCGCGCCGCTTCGGCGGCGAGCGCCGGAGTTCGAGAGGCCAAGAGGACGGCCAGGCCCAATCCAAATCCGCGGCATCGGGAGACCGCGGTCCAAAGTCGCGAAAACAGGGACGTCATGGTGTGTTCGGGGGATTCGGTCTTGATTCGTGGACGGTCCATCGCGCCCGGGATCCGCCACGAACGTGCGGGCACGCGTTGCGTTTCATCGAAGGGATTCATCGCGCGGTGAAGGAATTGAGGGTGTGGGTCAACTCTCAGCGTCGTCGTCCACCCTGGATCCGTCCGCCACCGCCGCCACCGCCGCCGCCGCCGCCGCTGGCTCCACCCCGACTGAAGGAGCCACGTTGGCTGGCCTGATGAGCACTCGCGCCGCCCCCCACTCCGCCGAAGGCGCTCGTCCCGCCACCCGTCGACGGCCTGGCCACGGAAGGCGATGGAGAGGGCGACGGCGACGGACGCTGGGGTGCCGGCGTCGTCGCGGGTCGGCTTGCGGGAGCCGAAGGTCTCGCCGCCGGAGTCGACGGTCTGGCTGTCGTGGACGAGGCCCGATTGGCGACATTGGCCTGCGTCGTCGCCGAATCCCAACCCCGGGACTGGGCGGTCTTCGTCCCGGGCTTACTCGCCGTGGCCGTGTTCATGCGGGCTTGGTCCGGCTGCCATTTCTGCCCGGAGTTTCCGGTCCGGTTGACGTTGTTGATGCTGACGTTGTTGTTGATGTTGACGTTCCTGTTGACGTTGATATCGACATCACCGCGATACCCTCCGCCGCTGACCCAAACGCCACCGCGTCCGACATAGACGCCGCCTCCGTGCCAATCGCAATTGTTGGCAATGACGGCGCCCAGGGCGACTCCCGCCGCGAAGGTGAGAACGGGCGGGGGTCCGACATAGGCCGGCGGCGGGTAGTAGATCGTCGGGGGATAGGTCGGAACGTAGACGACTTGGGGATTGGCCGGCTGGATCTGGACGACGGTGTTGGTCACGACCACGACCTGCTGTTCGATCGTCTTTTCGACCACGGTGTTGGTGACCACGACGACCTGCTGCGGCGTCGTCTTCAGAATGCCGCCGGAGTTGGCCTTGACCCGCAGCATCTGGATCGCGTCCATGAGCTCCTTGGGCTGGTCCACGAACGCCTGGCCCAGATTCATGGTCCAGTCCAGGTCCTCGCTCATCATGGTGACCACTTCCGGGAACTTCGCGACGGCCTTGACGTTGTCGTCCCAGTCCTGCTCGTCGACTTCCGGGATGTTGTTGGTGTCCCGGACGAACCGGGCGGCCTGGACGACTTCGAGCGGGTAGACCGATGCGGGCAGGATGATGGAGACCAGTGGATCCGGATGGAGCGCGATCGGTGCGACCAGTTTCTCGAGGTCGGCGGCGCTGGCCTTCGCCGCGGCCGAAGGCGGTGGGGCGCCGGCAGGGGCGTCCTGGGCGCGGAGGTCCATCAAGGATCCCAGGCCCCACATGACGAGCAGGCAGGCGAGCGGCAGGTTTTTTGTCATGGTTCGTTCAGTGTTTCGGAATCGCCTCGATGATCCGGCGGACAATGTCATCGGGCGTCACTCCTTCGCTTTGCGCGGCAAAATTCGGGCCCAGGCGGTGTCGCATCACCGCGGGCGCGACCGCGGCGACATCGTCGCAACTCACACAGGTCTCGCCTCGAAGGAGCGCCCTGGCGCGGGCGGCGACGACGAGGCTCAGGCTCGCGCGGGGCCCGGCGCCCCAGTTGAGCCATTTCTTGCAAAAATCGAGCGTGCTCGCGTCGCGCGGACGCGTCACGCGGACCAGGCGTTCGGCATATTCGTAGACGTGATCCGCGATCGGGATGCGTTTCACCGCGGATTGCAGTTCGACAATCTGTTCGGCGGTGAGCACGGCTTCGGGAGAACCCCCGCCGACGGAGGTTCCCCGTTTCATGATCTCGAGTTCCTCGGCGGAACTGGGGTAGTCGACCGTGATCATGAACAGGAACCGGTCCAACTGGGCTTCCGGGAGCGGATAGGTGCCCTCCTGTTCGAGGGGATTCTGGGTTGCGAGGACGAAGAAGGGATCCGGCAGCGCGTAGTCGGTACCGCCCGCGGTCACCTTTCGTTCCTGCATGGCTTCCAGCATCGCCGCCTGGGTCTTGGGCGGTGTCCGGTTGATTTCGTCCGCGAGAATCACGTTCGCGAAGATCGGACCGGGCAGAAACTTGAAGTTGCGCTCGGCCGAGACCGGATCCTGGTAAATCACCTCGGTGCCGGTGATATCGGAGGGCATGAGGTCCGGCGTGAATTGGATGCGCTTGAAGCTGAGATGGAGCGTTTTCGCGAGGCTGGAGACCAGGAGCGTCTTGGCCAGTCCGGGGACCCCCACCAGCACGGCATGGCTCCTCGTGAAGATGGCGATGAGGATCTGTTCGATCACCTCGTGCTGACCCACGATCACCTTGGCGAGTTCACGTTCGAGCGTCGCACGTGCCTCCTGGAGCCGGTCTAGCGATGCAAGGGATTCGGATGGGCTTGTTTGGGTCATGTGGCCGTGGTCGTGGTCGTGGTCGTGACGTGAAGCGATGTAACGGGCGTGACTGACGTGATGCGCTTCCGTCGAGGCTTCTCCGCAGGGAGCCCGATTGCAAACTCGGAGTTGATCGCGCCGGGAGTCCAACCGATCACCCGCCGACCCAGCCATGCCTGGGTTCACCATCCGCCGTGCACAGCACGGGAACACTTCCACCTAATGAGCTAACCTATTGCACTAGAACGGCATTTGGGCATAGTCCACACCGCCGCGTCGAAGGAGCGCGACTCCCACCATGGCAATTCGAGGTCCCGGTTCGCTGAACACACCCACGGCAACCCACCGCTTCCACCCTCCCGTCAAGCCGGGGCACGTCCCAGGCCCCTGGGACCTCCGATGGCTCGCGCCATGGATTGTGCCGCTCATACTCACGGCCACCTCGCCTTTTCGCGCCACGGCGGCAACCGCCAACGCGGCCGACTACTTCCCTGTGGTCCAGGGAGCGGAATGGCGGTACGCGGCGGGTGCGTTCGAGGTCGTCCGCCGCATCGGATCCTCCCCCGTCACCCTCCATGGGACCCCGGCATTCGGCTTCCGATCCACGGTCAACGGCCAGTTCACCGACACCTACTGGTGGAGCGCGTCCGGAGGGCTGCGGGTGCACCGCATCGACGATGGGGAATCGGCGCTTCCCTCGGGCATCCGGTTCCAGCAACCGATCCAATACACTCCCGCGGAGATTGGTGCCGGGTTGACCCACTCATTCTCCGCCGCCTACGGATACGCCGGCGACGGGATGGCCGAGCCATTCAACTACGAGGGCGGCGTCCGGGGGACCACGCGGATCAGCGGCCCGGAGAACATCACGACCGCGGCCGGCACGTTCGCTTGCCTACGAGTGGCGTTCGACGAGACCTGGACCGAACTCGGCGAGGTCGTCTTCCAAAGCGCCACCACCCTCTGGCTTGCCCCGGGTGTGGGCGTCGTCAAGGCCTCGGACGATTCGGGAACGGTGCTGGAGCTTCAGTCATTCACCCTCCCAGGCGGTGGCCCGCCGTCCATCACGGTCCAGCCCACCGGAGGCAGGTTCAACCCAGGCGCCCGGATCACCTTGACCGTCCAGGCGACGGGTGCGCCGCCTTTGACCTACCAGTGGCGCAAGGATGGCCAGAACATCGCCGGAGAAACCCAGGCCACGCTCACCCTCGCGAGCTTGAGCGCAACGGACGTCGGCGCCTACTCGGTCGAAGTGACGAGCCCCGGTGGAAAGACCGTCAGCGCGACGGCCCAGATCACGCTCAACGACGCCACCCCGACGCCCCCCCGCCCCTCAATCACCTCCTCCCGCCGCCTGCCGGGAGGGGACCTCGAAATCACGTTCACCGCGGCGCAGGGAAAACTGTGGCAGTTCGAGTCATCGGAGGACCTGAGGATCTGGACGGCGCTTCCCGGCGTCACCGCGGATGGATCCGGAACCCGATCCCTGGGGCCGATTGCGAACACCGGCCCGGGCCGGCGCTTCTTCCGCCTGCGGGAAGGCGCGCCGGTTCCCACCGATCTCGTTCTTCCCGTTCCGGGTCAGCTCTATCCGGGAGGCACGCGCCTGGGGGGCGACCTTTTCGGATTCGAATTCACGATCCCCGCGAAGTGGAAGGGCGGGCTGCGGGTCAACTCACCGTGGATGCTCTTCGGTTCGGACACCGAGCCCGGACTGATCCTGGGATTGCTGGGCTTTTCGGGAACGAAGGAACAACTCCTCCAGGATCCCAGCCTGCGGGACGGGTTCGAATCGGAGATCGACCCCGGCAACAAACTCTTCTTCCGCGCAGTCCGGCCCGTCGCCGCGGCGGCGGGCGACCGGCTTTCCGCCGAGTTCGCCGCCACCGGCTCGGATGGGACCGGGTACGCGATGGCGCTCGAAGTCCTGGTCCACCCCGACGGGGGATTCCTCGGATTTCTTGGGATCACGACGCCGGCCCAGGTGGAGGCGTTGAAAACCCAACTGCTCGGATTCGTCGACGCCGCCAGGACACCCCGGCGCGCGACGAGCCAGGAATACCTCGACGCGCTTCCCGGGCGCTCCTTCAAGTGGGAGAGCAGCGGCAACGAGTGGTACTCGGGGAACTGGCAGGGCTCGGCGTCGTCCACGAGTTGGAGCGAGAGTTACGCGTTCTTCTGCGCGGACGGGACGTTCGAAATCAACAAGGAGTCCACCTCGTACGTCAGCTCCCGAAGCAGCGGGGGTTGGAGCAGCACGCACATGTCCCTGAGCTATGGCAGTTCGACCAAGGAATACGGGCAGTTCACCGTGATCCAGCATCCGCAGCACGGGAACCTGATGCTCATCGCGACTCTGGCGGGTTACCAGGTCACACCCGTTCAACTGCAGGCCGACGGCAGCCTCCTCCTCGGTAAGAACCACCTCGTCCCCCACCAGGCCTTCAACTGCCCGCCTCCCTGACGTCGGGGCTCGGATGGGCCCGGCCTCCCGCGGAGTTCACACCCGCAACCGCACCTGCAACCGCCTCCGCCGCCCCTTCAAAGCCCTGTTCCTTCAGGAACACTTCAACCGGCGCCACCACCCGCACGGCGCGCCAGCTGAACGGGTCGGTGTACGCGAGTTCGACCGCGCGCAATCCAAGCGGAACATCACCCGGACGCCCATAGAGCGCGTCCCCGACGATCGGAAAGCCCTCCGCGGCGAGGTGAACCCGGATCTGATGGGTTCGCCCCGTCACGGGAGAAGCCTCGACCAGGGTCTGACCGTTCCGGCTTTCCACGATCCGAAAGGACGTCTCCGCATCCTTCCCCCGATGCGGATCGCCGCGCATGCGACCGATGCGGCCGGGGTCCTCCGCGATCTTGAGGCGGCAGACCCACTCCGGACGGGCCGGAACTCCCTGAACGACCGCCAGGTAGCGCTTCCTCATCTGACGCGTCTCGAAAAGCGCGGCCAGACTCTGAACCGCACCCGGGCTCCTGCCGAAGAGCAGGATCCCCGACGTGTCGGCGTCCAACCGGTGGATATGGCGCAGAAACCGAAGCTGCCGGGAACGTGCCCAAAAGGCCCCCGCGCCAATGGACGACTGGATTGCCGCCTGAAGATTCCTCTGGGTCTTTTGCCAGGTGAACGGGACGAGCATCCAGCCCCGGGGCTTGTCGATCGCGATGACCGAACGGTCCTCGTGGAGTATCGGAAGACGTTCCGACCCGGGACCGCGGCCGAGTTCAATGTAGGGCGGCTTCGCCACGCCCCGAGCCAACCGGCTCCGCGGAAGAATTGCAAAGCGCCGGAATCAACCGCCCAGGTACCTCTTCAGCTCCGCCCCGCCCGCCGGCGAACACACGATCAACACCTTGTCGCCGTCCCGCCAACCCGCCGCGGTCCAAGTCCCGACCCCGGCCACCATGGGCTCAGGACCCGTCGGCGGATTCCGCAGGGCGCGGGCGTCGATGATGACCAGATGGGCGATCTGGATTTCGGACGCCTGGAAACAGATCAGCGTCACCGTTTCGCCATTCCAATCGAGGACCTGGCATCCATACGTGTCGAGACGCTCGAGAGTCCTCGGAATCTTCGCATCCACCGCCGTCCCCCGGGACGCGAGATACTTCCTCACCTCGGCAAGCCGGTCGGTGCTGACGTCCAGACGGTACGCCCCCGTTGAAACGAACCGAACCATCTCCGACCGGAAATCCTCGAACGTGCCCGAGGCGGGACGGGTGGCGACTTTGGAGGGTCCACCCGAAACGGGCTTCAGGCCGGAGGACAACCACCACCCGGCCGACCCGACCAACACCAGCAATCCCGCCGCCGCCGCCAGAAGGCCAGGGCGTTGCCACCAAGCAATTCGCACGATCCTGGACTCGGCCAGAATGCGCTCCCGCAACCCCGCCGGCGGACTCACTTCCCGGGCGCGCGCGCGAATCCGGTTGTCCATGTCCATTTCCTGTTCCAGCCATTCCGCCAGGGACGGATCCGCGGCCGCCAGCGCCAGGGCCTGGCCCAGGTCGGATTCCTCCGGCACGGCTTCACCGCGCCGATAGGCCAGGAGAATAAGTTGGGCCTGTTCGCGATTCATGGGATGGAGCCTCTCACGGGGCGACTCTCGGAACACCGCCGAGCCGGATCTTCGGCCCGACCGGAGCTTTCGCACTCTCCGCGAGCTTTCGTTTCATCTGGGCTTTGCCCCGCGCGAGACGGGACATGACCGTTCCGATCGGGACATCGAGGACTTCGGCGATCTCCTGGTAGGAAAAGTCCTCGAGATAAAAAAGCGCCAGGGACGCCCGAAACGCTTCGTCCAGGTCGGCCACCATCGCGATCACCGTCCTCCCGTCGATCGCTTCGATCATCCCGGGATCCACCGTCGGCAATTCCGTTTCGGAATCCTCGAGACTGCTGTGCTGGAACCGGACCCGGTGACGGCGGCGCTGGTTGAACTCGCGGAACACGGTCGTCATCAGCCAACCCTTGACGACCTTCGCACCCTTCCGGATCGCCGACTGGTTCCTGGCGAATCGCAGGAACGTCTCCTGCGTCAGGTCCGCCGCGTCCGACGGCTGACCCGCGAGGCTCAAGGCGAAGCGATAGACATCCTGGTAGTGGCGATCCACCACCACATCAAAGTCGATGCCTTCCTCCGACACGCCGACCGTTATGGACAAGAGGCTTTCCAACGTCGACTCCCGAGAATGATCAACAACAACCGCGTCCGTTTCCGAAGTTCCGACGCCCATGGCTCCCGTCCGCAGGTGGACTGCCTGGTCCGCCTCCCGCCCCTGGAGCCCCTGCTGGGCGCGGCGGACGGAACCCTTTCCCTTCCCGCACCGCCGGCCCCGCCTGTGTCCGACTCGCATGGACCACCCCCACCCGGGTCAGGCCCGCGCGCTCCTTCGTCGGCGCAACCCCACAAACACGATCCCGGCGCCCAGCGTCCCGGCCATCATCCAAGTGGACCCTTCAGGCACCACCGACACCGTGATCCTGGCCAGCGCGTAGTTCGGGGCGAGAAAGTCCGCCTGGGCGAAACTGAATCCGGCGAAGCCGCCATCGAGAATTCCGCCGCTTCCCGCGGGCAGGAACCCGCCGTGCAGATCGACGACCCCGCCCTGCGAATCCCCGGTGTTGGGCGCGGCCTGACCGAAGAACGCCGTGTTGGCAGGGAGTTCGTCGTTCACCTCGGTCCCGGCGTCCAGCACCATGGCGCCGCTGACGATGAAGTCCGCGCCCAGGAACTCACCCCCGGGTCCGAAGATCTGGAATGCGAGGGGGTTGCCATTGGCGATGAAGGCGTCGTTGCTCGGAATCACCATCGACGCGTAGCTGAAGTACCGGTTTCCGGGCGCCAGGGGATCGAGCGAGAAATCCATCGACGCCGCCGCTCCCGGCGCGAACGGAGGAAACGGACCGGCCGCAATGGTTCCATCGACGCCACCGCCGCCGTGGGCCGCGAAGTCGGCGCTGACAAACCCCGTCGCGCCGTCCTCCGCCAAGCGTTCCAGGGAAGGACTCGCCGCGGCACCGCGGTCATAGAGGTCGAATGCCCCGTCGTGAAAGCCAACCCAGACCGGAGTCAGGAGGGTTCCGTCGGCGGGTGAGAGATTCTGAATGGTGACCCGGATGTCGGCGGCCTGGACGGGAACGAGCGCCGTCAGAAAACAGCAGGCTCCGGCCCAAGCCGAAATCGATCGAAGCGTTGTTGGAAAGGCGGGTGTCTGGGACATGGATTTTTTCGCGGGTTGGATGACCGACATCCCGAGGCAGCACGCGCCGTCTGGCGCGTCTTTCACCCACTGCCCGCAGGTCCGGTTCGACGCCCGCTTCGATGAGAGACGCGGGAAGGACGTTTATTCCCGGACTTTCAGGTTCCCCTCCGAACCACCCTCCGCGTCCGCCGGCCCCAATCGCCTCAGACCATCCGCGATCTCGCGAAGCCGGACATGGATCGGCGTGAACAGGCGGCGCGCTCGAACCGTGACTTCCGTGTGGCGGTTGTACCAGATCCCCGGATCGCTTCGGTCGCGATCCAGATGGAGGCGGAACGTTTCGAGGCTCCCGAGCAGCCCGCCCCACAGCTTGAGGGTTCCCGCCGTCTCCACGTCGGCCCGGACGATCTCGGAGTCCGCGATCGAAACCCAGATCCGTCCATGGAGCCGGTTGATCACCCGATCGATCAGGCGCTCCTCGGGAAGGTCCGAGGCGCGCGGTTTGAATTCCAGGATCCAGCACGGATGCCCCCGCATCGGTTCGCGCCCGGCCAGGGCGAATTCAAACCGCGAGAACAGCGCCTCGTTCACCAATTGATCCATCCGTTCCATTCGCGAACCCCCGCGTCCGCCGGCATAGGTTTCGCGCCATCGGTTCTCCTTCTCACTCTGAACCTGGCTCTCCGCCGCGTTCAGAGGCCGCCCGTTGATCGCGAGGAGTCGGTTGTGGGTCATGCCACGCCGAAGCGTGACCTCGTAGGCCTTCTCCTTGGAGTTCTTCACACCCCCCGAGGCATCCAGGGTCTCGTGGTAGGAAACCAGCGAGTACCCATACGCCTCGTTGGTCGCCCCGGCGACCGCTTGGGCCCGCTCCGACATCCGGCGCAAGACGACTCCCACGTCCGGATCGCCGACGTCCCCGGCCGAGATCGATGCCGATGCCGATGCTGATTCGGCCCGCGCCGCGACCCACGCCGCCAGCGCGATCCCCCAGATCATCATCCATCGGATGCCCGACGTCATTGCCGACAGCGTGATTCCCAACCCGCGCCACGACAAGGAATGACCTGGCGTCGAGGGCAAAAAAGGGCTGGCCGTTCCCGGCCGCTTCGCCCTACGAGTGTCGAAGCGTGCTCTCCGTGATTCAACACGTCCAAGCCTTCGGCCCGCACGCCCTGCTCGCCCGCCTTTCGAATCACGCGGAGGATGAGGCGTTTCCCCAGCTTCAACGCCTGCTCCGCCATTTTTTGTCGCATCCGCCCGCGGGCCTCGCCGAGGTGACCCCGGGGTTCGCCACCCTCCTTTTCGAATTCGAGGCCGGACACCGCCCGGATCCCGCCGAGTTCCACGCCACGCTTCAGCACTTGCTCACCCCGACTTCGGCCGGATCCGCTCCCCGCCGTCTCGTGGAGATTCCTGTGTGCTACGACGGACCGGATCTCGCGCGGGTGGCCGCGCGGGGTGGGATGGATATCTCGGAAGTCGTCCGCGTTCACAGCGCCGTCACGTACCGGGTTCAGATCCTCGGGTTCTCCCCGGGGTTCCCCTACCTCGCCGGTCTCGACCGGCGCCTTCACACGCCACGGCTCGCGACGCCCCGGACCACCGTGCCCGCCGGTTCGGTCGCCATTGGTGGCGAACACACGGGCGTGTACCCGGTCGCCACCGCCGGCGGCTGGAACCTGATCGGCCACACCACGGTCGCTCTGCTCGACCCCGCCAAGGCCGCCCTGGCCGATGCCAGCGCGTTCCTGCTCCATCCCGGCGACGCCGTGCGCTTCATCCCCATCACCCTCCCATGACCCAGGCCGTGCTTGAGATCCTCGAGACGGGTCCTGGTTTGTCGTTTCAGGACCTCGGGCGACGCGGATGGAAGCGGTTCGGCGTGCCGCCCGGAGGGGCGCTCGACACGCACGCGGCCCAGTGGGCCAATCTTCTCGCCGGCAATCCTCCGCACACTCCCGTTCTCGAGATCCTGTTCCTCGGAGCGCGCTTCCGAGTCTTGACCCGCCTGTCGTTCGCGATCACCGGCGCCGCCGTCGGCGGACCGGGACAAAGGTGGCGGACCCACGTGCTCGACACCGAGGAGATCCTCCAGATCCCCCCACCGGCGTCCGGCGTCTGGACCTATCTCGCCTGCGCGGGAGGATTCCATGCGCCGCGGTGGTTCGGAAGCGTCAGCCTCTTTCCGCGCGGCGGAGTGGGGCAAGCGCTCGCCCGCGGGGATGTCCTTCACGCCCACCTGCCCCCAACCCAGGCCTCCGGTTCACCCATCGGAACCCGATGGGTGGATCCCACCGAAATCCCCGACTACCGGAACCCACCCGCCCTTCGCGTCTGGCGCGGACCGCAATGGGAGAGTTTCGGGGCCATCACCAGGACCGCGTTTTTCGATGGCGTCTGGGAGGTCAGTTCCCGGAGCGACCGCACCGGCTATCGGTTGACCGGAATCGCGCTGGCGGTCCCGCCGGTCGGGATTCCCAGCGAGCCCGTGATTCCCGGCTCAATCCAGATCCCACCGGACGGACAACCCATCGTCACGATGCGCGACGGCCCGACGGTGGGCGGCTACCCCAAGCTGGGCGTCGTCGATCCGGATGACCTGTCGCGCCTCGTCCAGTGCCGGCCCGGACAAAGCATCCGGTTTCGGACCGCCGACTGACCCATGCGTCTCCCACCGATCAGCTGCGATCTCGGGGAGGGCGAAAGCCCGTCGCAATCCCGTTGGCTCATGTCCCTCGTGGACGAGGCGAACATCGCGTGCGGCGGCCACGCGGGGGATGACGAAAGCATCGCGTCCTGCCTGGTTCTGGCGCGCGCCGAACAAGTCCGACCGGGCGCCCACCCGGGAATCCCGGACCGTGCGTCGCTTGGCCGGGCGTCCTCGCTGACGATAAGACCCTCCGACCTGACCGCGCTTCTCGACGAACAGGTGGGACGTCTCCTCTCGGTGGCCGACGGACTGGGTATCGCCGTCCACCATATCAAGCTCCATGGCGCCCTGTACCATCTTGTCGACGAGGACCCCGCCCTCGGCGCCGCCTACCTCCACCACGTCGCGGCGCGTTGGCCGGGACTTGCCGTGGTGACCCGCGCCAACGGCGGCCTTCTGACTTTGCCCTGGCCGCCTGGGCTCCGGTGGGTGCGGGAAGCATTCCTCGACCGAGGCTACCGCGCCGACGGAACCCTCGTTCCGCGGGGCCAACCCGGAGACCTGCTCGCGGA